>NZ_JASCPN010000015.1:0-94954 GCF_029960155.1 Pseudomonas sp. PS01300
TGCAGATCTACAACACAGAACGGCCCCATATGGCCCTGAAAAACAAAACGCCCGATGCGGTGCATCGGGCGTTTTGAGGCCTATCGGCCTACCTGAACAGGTGTAAACCTATTTCAGGACTAGACACAGGGTAATCGCTACCCCGCCCTGCGTAGCAACCACACCCCCGCCAGCGCACAGATTGCCGCCGGGATCACCACCGCCAGCAGCGGCGGGAAGCCGAACACCTGGCTCGAAGGGCCCAGCAGGTCCTGGGCGATGCGGAACACGAAGCCCACCAGCACCCCGGTGAACACCCGCTGGCCCAGCGTCACCGAACGCAGCGGGCCGAAGATGAACGAAACCGCCATCAGGACCAGCGCCGCCGTGACCACCGGTTGCAGCACCTTGGTCCAGAACGCCAGCCAGTAGCGCGCGTTGTTCAGGCCCTGGTCGGAGAGGTAGTGAATGTAGTCCCACAGCCCGCTGATCGACAGCGACTCGGGCGCCAGTACCACGGTGCTGAGCAGCTCGGGGGTCAGGGCGACGTCCCAGCGCTCCTCGGCATTGTGGATGACTTCGGTGTGGTCCCCACGGAAGTGCGTGGTGGTCACGTCGGTCAGTTCCCAGTGGCCCTGGGTGTATTGCGCCCTGCGCGCAAAGCTGGAGGTCTGCATGTGACGCTCGTTGTCGAAGCGATAACGCGTCACGCCCAGCAACAGCCCATTGGGCTGCACGGTGTTGATGTGCACGAACTCTTCGCCCTGGCGGTGCCACAGGCCGCGCTTGGAGCTTTGCGCCTCACCGCCACCCTGCGCCAGCGAACGGTCGGCCTGGGCCTTGTTCTCGGTCACGGGTGCCAGGTACTCGCCCATCAGCACGCCGATCAGCATCAGTACCAGCATCGGCTTCATGACCGCCCACACGATGCGCCCGATGGACACGCCGGCAGCGCGCATGATGGTCAGTTCGCTGCTGCTGGCCAGGCTGCCCAGGCCGATCAGGCAGCCGATCAGCGCGGCCATCGGCAGCATGTCGTACAGGCGCCGTGGCGCGGTCAGCAGCACGTAGTTGCCCGCGTCCCACAAGGTGTAGGTATCGCTGATGTCGCCCATCTCGTCGATGAAGGCGAACAGCGACGCCAGGCCGAGGATGATCCCCAGCACGGCGAGGATGGCCATGAACACGCTCTGGCCGATGTAGCGATCGAGTTTAGCCACGGGCCACCTCCGCACGACGGCTGGCGCGCTTGAGGCGCAGCGGTTCCCAGAACATCAGGCCCAGGCCGATCAGCAGGAACAGCCCATGCACCGGCCACAGGCCCATGCCGATCGGCAACTTGCCTTTCTCCAGGGCGCCGCGGGCGGCAATCAGAATCGTCAGGTAAGCCATATACAGAAGGATCGCCGGCAGCAGCTTGAGGAAACGGCCCTGGCGCGGGTTGACCCGCGACAGCGGCACCGCCATCAGGGTCACGATGAACACCAGCAGCGGCAGCGACAGGCGCCACTGCAGTTCGGCACGCTCGCGCAGCCCGGTACTGCCGATCAGTTCGGACGTCGGAATGGCCTCGCGCTCGGTGACTTCCTGGCTGACCTCCGGCTTGGGCAGCAGCACACCGTAGGTGTCGTACTTGATGGCGCGGTAATCGGCCTGGCCCGGGTTGCCGTCGTAGCGGTAGCCGTTTTCAAGGATCAGGTAGCGGTTGCCGTCGGCCTGCACTTCCTGACGGCCCTTTTCGGCCACCAGCACGGAGATGCCACGGTCCTTGCTCTTGTCCTGGGACAGTCGCTTCTCGGAAATGAACACGCCGGCCAGCTTTGAACGGTCATCCGACAGCTGCTCGGTGTAGGTGACCCGCGAACCGTCGCGCAGGTTCTGGAAGCGGCCCGGCACCAGGGTGTCGAACTCGGTCAGCGCATCCTGCTGGTTGATGATCTGCGATACCTGGGTCACGCCCTGGGGCGCCAGGCTCAGGCTCAGCCAGGCTACCAGCACCGCGATCAGTGCAGCCGGCATCAGGGTCATGCCCAGCAGGCGCTGCTGGCTCATGCCGGTTGCCGAGAGCACGGTCATCTCGCTTTCCAGGTACAGCCGGCCGTAGGCCAGCAGGATGCCCAGAAACAGGCCCAGCGGCAGGATCAGTTGCAGAAAGCCCGGCAGGCGGTAGCCCATGATCAGGAACAGTACGCCCGGATCGAGCATGCCCTGGGCCGCCTGGGCCAGGTATTTGATGAAGCGCCCGCTCATGATGATAACCAGCAGCACAGCGCTGACGGCACTCAAGGTCACCAGGACCTCGCGGGACAGATAACGGAAGACGATCAAACCAGACACTCCTGGGTTGTCAGGCTCGGACAGCCGAACAAGGGAAAACGTTGCAACCAAGATAGTCGCCCGCCCGCCAAAGGCGAACCCGGACAAAAGTGCGCGCATTATCCTGTGAATGGCCGTGCCTGTCACTTGGCGCCGTGCAAAGCTTCATCTCGGGGTTGTCAGCGCGCCCGCCGCAGGCTCAAACTGGGCGCTTTCTGACTGGCCCGCCACGGCGCGCCAGGCCGCTTCGAGCGCCTGCACCGCCAGCGCGCACTGACAGTTCATTCGGGGACCCTGACATGGAATTGGTTGTAAAAAGCGTAGCCGCAGCATCCTTGAAAACCGCCACCCTGGTACTGAGCGTGGGTGAAGGCCGCACACTGGGCGCTACCGCCAAGGCCGTGGACGACGCCAGCAACGGCGCCCTGAGCGCAGTGCTCAAGCGCGGCGATCTGGCCGGCAAGGTCGGCCAGACCCTGCTGCTGCAAGGCCTGGCCGGGGTCAAGGCCGAGCGCGTATTGCTGGTGGGGACCGGCAAGGACGCCCTTGCCGACCGCGCCTGGCGCAAGCTGGCGGGCAGCGTGCTCAACGTGCTCAAGGGCCTGGCTGGCAGCGATGCGGTGCTGGCACTGGACGACGTTGCCGTGACCGGCCGCGATGCCAACTACGGCAAGGTACGCCTGCTGGCCGAGAGCCTGCTCGATGGTCAATATGTATTCGATCATTACAAGAGCAAGAAGGCCGAGCCGATCGCCCTGAAGAAGATCACCCTGCTCAGCGACAAGGCCGGCCTGGCCGAGGTGGAGCGCGCCGTCAAGCACGCCACCGCGATCGCCAACGGCATGGGCTTCACCCGCGACCTGGGCAACCTGCCGCCGAACATCTGCCACCCAAGCTACCTGGCCGAACAGGCCAAGGCGCTGGGCAAGGAGTTCAAGGGCCTCAAGGTCGAGGTGCTGGACGAGAAGAAGATCAAGGACCTGGGCATGGGCGCGTTCTACGCCGTGGGCCAGGGCAGCGATCAGCCGCCACGCCTGATCGTGCTCAGCTACCAGGGCGCCGCCAAGAAGAGCGAGAAGCCTTACGTACTGGTGGGCAAGGGCATCACCTTCGACACCGGCGGCATCAGCCTCAAGCCCGGTGCCGGCATGGATGAAATGAAGTACGACATGGGCGGTGCAGCCAGCGTGTTCGGCACCCTGCGTGCCGTGCTCGAACTCAAGCTGCCGATCAACCTGGTGTGTGTACTGGCCTGTGCCGAGAACATGCCCAGCGGTGGCGCCAGCCGTCCGGGCGACATCGTCACCACCATGAGCGGGCAGACCGTCGAAATCCTCAACACCGACGCCGAAGGCCGCCTGGTGCTGTGCGACGCACTGACCTACGTGGAGCGCTTCAAGCCGCAGGCAGTGATCGACATCGCCACCCTGACCGGCGCCTGCATCGTCGCCCTGGGCAGCCATACCTCGGGCCTGATGGGCAACGACGACGAACTGATCGGCCAACTGCTGGACGCCGGCAAGCGTGCCGACGACCGCGCCTGGCAACTGCCGCTGTTCGACGAATACCAGGAGCAGCTCGACAGCCCGTTCGCCGACATCGCCAACATCGGCGGCCCGAAGGCGGGCAGCATCACCGCCGGCTGCTTCCTGTCGCGCTTTGCCAAGGCCTACCACTGGGCCCACCTGGACATCGCCGGCACGGCCTGGACCAGCGGCGGCAAGGACAAGGGCGCCACTGGCCGCCCGGTACCGCTGCTGACCCAGTACCTGCTCGACCGCGCCAACGCCTGAGGCGCCGTCCACCGGCCGCGCTGCAAGGCGTAGCCGGTGGGCCACCCCACCATGAGCAAAGTCGACTTCTATATCCTGCCCAGCCCCGCGCCTGCCGCGCGGCTGGATTTCGCCTGCAAGCTGTGCGAAAAGGCCTGGCGCCTTGGGCACCGCGTGTACCTCAACTGCAGCGATGCGGCCCAGCGCGACGAGCTGGATGCGCGGCTGTGGGCGTTCAAGGGCGAGGCCTTCGTGCCCCACAGCGCGCTCGAGGACGACCCGCACGGCGCGGTGGCGCTGGGGGTCGGTGACGACCCGGGCGATCATCAGGACCTGCTGGTCAATCTCGACCTGAAGGTACCCGGTTTTGCCGCACGCTTTGCCCGCATTGCCGAGATCGTGGTGGAGGAGCCGGCCATTCGTGCGGCGGCGCGGGAGAGTTTCCGTTTCTACCGTGAACAGGGCTATGCTCTGCAAGACCACCGTTTACAGCGACTCTGATGATGGACAAACCTGCCCCCATGCCAAAACCTGCGCATTTGCTGGACGATCTGGAGTCGATTCGCCAGTTGCTGGGTGACGATGCCCTGGAACCGCCACTGCTGACCGAGACCGTCGAGGAGCAGATACCGTTGCTGCTCGAGCCGGCCGAACCGGCAGCGCGGGCCCCGGTGGCTGCCGAGCCGGCTGCCGAGCCCGACCCGCAGGCGCGCCGCCAGGACACCCTGCTGCACCTGGACAGCGAACTGCGCGCGGCGGCGCAGTTGATCATGCAGGATGTGATCAAGGACTTTACCCCGCATATCGAGAACGAGATCAAGCGGCGCCTGGATGCCCGCCTGGAGCGGTTGTTGAACTCACGCTCGTAATCAAAAACGGGGGGGCGAGCCTTTGGCTCGCTTCGCCGGCAAGGCCGGCTCCTACGCGAAGAATTCCCCACAGTTTTTTGCCCCACTCCCGCACCTCACGCTACGCCCCGGCCCTTATCCCCGCTATACTTCTCGGCTTTCCTGAATAAATGCCATAGGGTCCCGCCGCGCATGGATAAGACCTACCAGCCGCACGCCATTGAAACTTCCTGGTACAACACCTGGGAGTCAGAGAATTATTTCGCCCCGCAAGGCGCGGGCGATTCGTACACCATCATGATCCCACCGCCGAACGTGACCGGCAGCCTGCACATGGGTCACGGCTTCAACAACGCGATCATGGACGCCCTGATCCGTTTTCGCCGCATGCAGGGTCGCAACACCCTGTGGCAACCAGGCACCGACCACGCCGGCATCGCCACGCAGATGCTGGTGGAGCGTCAACTGGAGGCCAAGGGCCAGAACCGTCACGACCTGGGCCGCGACAAATTCCTCGAGAAAGTCTGGGAATGGAAGGATCAGTCCGGTGGCAACATCAGCCGCCAGATCCGCCGCCTGGGCTCGTCGGTAGACTGGAGTCGCGAGCGCTTCACCATGGACGACGGCCTGTCCGAAGCGGTCAAGGAAGCCTTCGTGCGCCTGCATGAAGACGGCCTGATCTACCGCGGCAAGCGCCTGGTCAACTGGGACACCAAGCTGCACACGGCGATCTCCGACCTCGAAGTGGAAAGCCACGACGAGAAAGGCCATCTGTGGAACCTGCGCTACCCGCTGGCCGACGGTGCCACCACGGCCGACGGCAAGGACCACCTGGTGGTCGCCACCACCCGCCCGGAAACCCTGCTCGGCGACGCCGCCGTGGCCGTCAACCCGAACGACGAGCGCTACCAGGCGCTGATCGGCAAGTTCGTCAAGCTGCCGCTGGTCGGTCGCCTGATCCCGATCATCGCCGATGACTACTGCGACCCCGAATTCGGCACCGGCTGCGTGAAGATCACCCCGGCCCACGACTTCAACGACTACGAAGTCGGCAAGCGCCACAACCTGCCGCTGCTCAACATCTTCGACAAGAACGCTGCGGTGCTGCCGGCAGCCCAGGTGTTCAACCTCGACGGCAGCCTGAACGAAAGCCTGGACGCCAGCCTGCCTGCCGCCTACGCCGGCCTCGACCGCTTCGTGGCGCGCAAGCAGATCGTTGCCGACCTGGATGCCGCAGGCCTGCTGGTCAGCGTCGACGACCACGCCTTGAAAGTGCCCAAGGGCGACCGCTCCGGCACCATCATCGAGCCATGGCTGACCGACCAGTGGTACGTGTCGACCAAGCCGCTGGCCGAGCCTGCGATCGCCGCTGTCGAAGACGGCCGCATCCAGT
Organism: Pseudomonas sp. PS01300; assembly: GCF_029960155.1. Taxonomy (NCBI): domain Bacteria; kingdom Pseudomonadati; phylum Pseudomonadota; class Gammaproteobacteria; order Pseudomonadales; family Pseudomonadaceae; genus Pseudomonas; species Pseudomonas sp. PS01300. Next base: position 6,309 of record NZ_JASCPN010000015.1, read on the forward strand.
TCGTGCCCAAGCAGTACGAGAACATGTACTTCTCCTGGATGCGCGACATCCAGGACTGGTGCATCAGCCGCCAGCTGTGGTGGGGCCACCGCATTCCGGCCTGGTACGACGTGTCGGGCAAGGTCTATGTGGGGCGCAGCGAAGAAGAAGTGCGCGCCAAGCACCAGCTGGGCGACGACGTGGTCCTGAACCAGGACAACGACGTGCTCGACACCTGGTTCAGCTCGGGCCTGTGGACCTTCTCCACCCTGGGCTGGCCGCAGCAGACCGAATTCCTCAAGACCTTCCACTCCACCGACGTGCTGGTGACCGGTTTCGACATCATCTTCTTCTGGGTTGCCCGGATGATCATGTTGACCATGCACCTGGTGAAGAACGAGGACGGTACCCCGCAGGTGCCGTTCAAGACCGTGTACGTGCATGGTCTGGTTCGTGATGGCCAGGGGCAGAAGATGTCCAAGTCCAAGGGCAACGTGCTCGACCCGCTGGACATCGTCGACGGCATCACCCTGGACGCGCTGCTGGAGAAACGCACCAGCGGCCTGATGCAGCCCAAGCTGGCCGACAAGATCGCCAAGCAGACCAAGGCCGAGTTCCCCGAAGGCATCGCCAGCTACGGCACCGATGCCCTGCGCTTCACCTTCTGCTCGCTGGCGTCCACCGGTCGCGACATCAAGTTCGACATGGGCCGCGTCGAAGGCTATCGCAACTTCTGCAACAAGATCTGGAACGCCGCGCGCTACGTGCTGGACAAGGGCGAGGACTGCGGCCAGAACGGCGAGGCCTACGAGCTGTCGCTGGCCGACCGCTGGATCATCTCGCAGCTGCAGCGCACCGAAGCCGAAGTGACCCGCCAGCTGGACCAGTTCCGCTTCGACCTGGCCGCCCAGGCGCTGTACGAGTTCATCTGGAACCAGTACTGCGACTGGTACCTGGAGCTGTCCAAGCCGGTACTGTGGGACGAGAACGCACCGGTCGAACGCCAGCGCGGCACCCGCCGCACCCTGGTCCGCGTGCTGGAAGTGGCGCTGCGCCTGGCGCACCCGTTCATGCCGTTCATCACCGAGGAAATCTGGCAGCGCCTGGCGCCGCTGGCCGGTATCGAAGGCAAGACCATCATGCTGCAGCCGTGGCCGGTGGCCAACGAAAGCCGCATCGATGAAGCGGCCGAAGGCGATATCGAGTGGCTCAAGGAACTGATGCTGGGCGTGCGCAACATCCGTGGCGAAATGAACATCGGCCCGGGCAAGCCATTGCAGCTGTTCCTCAAGAACGCCAGTGCCGAAGACGTGCGTCGCCTGCAGGAAAACGAGGCACTGCTCAAGAAGCTGGCCAAGATCGAATCCTTCACCGTGCTGGGCGAGCAGGACGAGGCGCCGCTGAGCGCCACCGCCCTGGTCGGTGACCTGCAGGTGCTGGTGCCGATGGCCGGGCTGATCGACAAGGATGCCGAGCTGGCGCGTCTGAACAAGGAAATCCAGCGCCTGCAAGGCGAAGTGCAGCGGGTGGGCGGCAAGCTGTCCAACCCGGCGTTCGTCGACAAGGCGCCGCCTGCGGTGATCGACAAGGAGCGCGCCAAGCTGGCCGAGGCCGAACAGGCCCTGGCCAACTTCACCGAGCAGCATGCGCGGATTGCCGCCTTGTAATAGCGCTGATCACAGCGACGCCATCGCGGGTCAAGCCCGCTCCCACCAGGAACTGTGCATGCAGCCCCTGTGGGAGCGGGCTTGACCCGCGATGCTTTTCACCGGACACAAACATGACCACACCCAACAAACCCACCCTGCACCCGCGCAACCGCCACCAGGGTCGCTACGACTTCCCGCAACTGATCAAGAGCAGCCCCGAGCTGGGCCGCTTCATGATCACCAACCCCCACGGCAAGCCGAGCATCGATTTCGCCGACCCCGAGGCAGTGCGCGTGTTCAACCGCGCCCTGCTCAAGGCCCAGTACGGCATACAGCACTGGGACATCCCGGCCGACTACCTGTGCCCGCCCATACCCGGCCGCGCCGACTACCTGCATGGTCTGGCCGACCTGCTGGCCACCGACAACGGTGGCGAGATTCCGCGGGGTGCGATGATCCAGGCACTGGATGTGGGGGTCGGGGCCAACTGCATCTATCCGCTGCTGGGTCACGTCGACTACCGCTGGCGCTTCCTGGGCTCGGACATCGACCCGGTGGCCCTGGGCGCCGCCAAGGCCATCGTGCAAGCCAACGGGCTGGGCAAGGTCATCAGCCTGCGCCAGCAGGGCAATGCGCGGCAGATCCTCGCCGGCCTGCTCAAGAGCGACGAACGCTTCGACGTCACCCTGTGCAACCCGCCCTTCCACGCCTCGCGTGACGAAGCCACCCGTGGCAGCCAGCGCAAATGGCGGGCGCTGGGCAAGGCCGACCCCAAGCGCAAGCTGCCGGTACTGAACTTTGGCGGGCAGAACAACGAGCTGTGGTGCGAAGGCGGTGAAATCCGCTTTGTCAGCCAGCTGGTGAATGAAAGCGTGGCCCTGGGCCAGCAGGTGCTGTGGTTCAGCAGCCTGGTGTCGAAGGCATCGAACCTGCCGGGTATCGAGGCGGCCCTGAACAAGGCCGGCGCAGTAGAGCACCGCGTGCTGGAGATGGGCCAGGGGCAGAAGCAGAGCCGCCTGGTGGCCTGGACCTTCCAGACACCTCAGGCGCGCGCTGCGTGGCGCCAGCTGCGCTGGACGAAACCCGCCCCCTAGGGGCATGCGCAGCACCCACAAAAAAACCGCGCCTGGCTCGCACCGGACGCGGTTTTCAGAAGCTGTTTACAATTACTTGTTTACAGCGTCGGTCAGCACTTTGGCTGGAACGAACTTGACGACTTTCTTGGCAGCGATTTCGATGGCAGCGCCAGTCGAAGGGTTACGACCGGTACGGGCAGGACGCTCGGTGATCTTCAGCTTGCCGATACCCGGCAGGGTGATTTCGCTGCCATTTTCCAGTTGATCAGCAACGATCTGGCCCAGTTGCTCCAGAGCGTTACGCGCGGTGGTTTTCGGCGCGTCGATAGCTTCGGCGATATCGGCGATCAGTTGGTCTTTGGTCAATGCCATGGTGGTGTTCCTTCCCTATCAAATTCAGTTGGTTTGCAGAGTGCAGCGTCAGCCATCGGCCCAGACCCGCGAGTCTTCGGCGGTCCGGGGTATATCCATTGCCAATCGCGTATGTAGATACACAAAAATGCGTTTGGTTCGACGTGACATCAGCGGTCTGCCAGCAATGCGCCACACGCGGTGCGCAAGACCGGGCAAAACTACCACACGAAGCGATAAATATCCGCCTCCCACAGGCCAAATGTTCTGGTTTTTCGGGGGTTTGCAGCAAATTTCGCAAAAAATCGCACAAAAAATGAACAACCCTTGCGTCGACACACATCCATACCCTGCTCAAGCCCCCGGCTGGGTTACACTTGGCCGCTTTGCAGCGCCGTATGTCGCGCCCTATTTTCAGCCGAGAATCCCATGCCGATCCGTCATTGCATCGTCCACCTGATCGACAAGAAACCCGATGGCAGCCCTGCCGTGCTGCACGCACGCGACTCGGAACTGGCCGAGTCGACCGCCATCGAGAACCTGCTGGCCGACCTCAACGACAGCTACAACGCCAAACAGGGCAAAGCCTGGGGCCTGTTCCACGCCGAGTCCGGCGCCCATCCGTTCAGCGGCTGGCTGAAGGAATACCTGGATGAAGGCAAGACCTTCACCGCCTTCAGCCGCGTGGCCGTCGAGCACCTGCAGAAGCTGATGGAAGAGTCGAACCTGTCCACCGGTGGCCACGTACTGTTCGCCCACTACCAGCAAGGCATGACCGACTACCTGGCCATTGCCCTGCTGCATCACAGCGAAGGTGTGGCGGTGAACGCCGACCTGGACGTGACCCCCTCGCGCCACCTGGACCTGGGCCAGCTGCACCTGGCTGCTCGCATCAACATCTCCGAGTGGCAGAACAACAAGCAGTCCAAGCAGTACATCTCGTTCATCAAGGGCAAGAACGGCAAGAAGGTCTCGGAGTACTTCCGCGACTTCATCGGCTGCCAGGAAGGCGTCGACGGCCCGGGAGAGACCCGCACCCTGCTCAAGGCCTTCAGCGACTTCGTCGAGAGCGAGGACCTGCCCGAGGAAGCCGCCCGCGAAAAGACCCAGACCCTGGTCGAGTACGCCACCAGCCAGACCAAGGCAGGCGAGCCAGTGACCCTGAGCGAGCTGTCGGAACTGATCGACGAGGACCGCCCACGGGCCTTCTATGACCATATCCGCAACAAGGACTACGGCCTGTCGCCGGAGATCCCGGCCGACAAGCGCACCCTGAACCAGTTCCGCCGCTTCACCGGCCGCGCCGAGGGCCTGTCGATCAGCTTCGAGGCACACCTGCTGGGCTCGAAGATCGAGTACGACGAAGAGGCCGGCACCCTGATCATCAAGGGCCTGCCCACCCAGCTCACCGATCAGCTCAAGCGTCGCAAGGACTGAGCCCCGTCCAGGAGGCCACCAGCGCCTCCTTGGCCGACTTGCGCAGCTTCTTCACCAGGCGTTCCTGGCGCAGCGCCTCGGCCTTGTCCGGCCAGGCTTCCACATACACCAGCGCCACTGCCGGGCTGGTGCTGAAGTAACGCGCACCGCGGCCGCTCTGATGGGCATTGAAACGGCGCTCGGGGTTGTCGCTGATGCCGCAGTACAACGAACCGTTGGCGGTGCGTACCAGATAGACATACCAGGGTTTGCGAGAGGTGGGGGTTTCGGTCACGGGCATCTGCGTACAGGGGTGAAGGCGACAGCTTACCCCGTCAACGCCCGGCCTGAAATGCGCGCAGGCCTTTTGCCGCCTGTTGGCGAATCTTGCCCTGTACCAGCGGTGTCCAGCCCAGCAGCAGGCCCTTGGTACCCAGCGCCTGGCGGGCCCAGCGCCACAGGTCGAAATGATCGTGATGCTCGACGATCAACCCGTCGCGGATCACGAAACGTGCCTGGATGTCGTTGACCACCACGCGACCGGTCTGGCTGAACAGGTAGGTGGCCACCCAGTGCGCAGTGGCGCTGCGCTCGTCGGCGCGCACGCTGTCGAAGGTCAGGGAGAAATCCTTGGCGCGACTGGCGAGCATGCGCCACATGTCGGCGGCGTCCTTGCCACGCAGGGTACCGAAGGCCGGGTCGCTGAACACCACCTCGGGGCTGTAGCAGGCGACCATGGCCTCGGCGTCGAGGCGCTGGAAGGCCTGGTAGAAACGTGTGATCAGCGCGATGTTGGCGTCGCTCATGGGCGCGGTCCATTACAGGGGAACGGACATGAACGATAGGCCGAGTGATGGCTGAAAGCTACGGGTATATACGGTGCGAATGATGTGCCCCATCGCGGGTCAGGCCCGCTCCCACAGGTGCAGTGCAGACCCGCGATCGCAGCCACGCAAATTCAGACCCGTTCGCTGACCACACCCACCTGCAACGACCGCCCGGCCTTGAGCCCGAAACCGATCGCACCCACGCCCAGCACCGCGAAGATCCAGCCCACTGCGTCCCAGCCACCGGTCACGTCATGCACCAGGCCCACCGCGAACGGCCCCATCGAGGCCAGGGTATAGCCGATGCCCTGGGCCATGCTCGACAGGTTGGCCGCCACATGCGAGTCCTTCGACCGCAACACGATCAGGGTCAGCGCCAGGGCAAAGGTGCCGCCCTGCCCGATACCCAGTACCACCGCCCAGCCCCACAGCCCGCCTAACGGGGCATACAGGCAGCCGAACAGGCCGGCCAGGGTCAGCAGCATCACCAGCACGATGGCCAGGCGCTGGTCCTTGCCACGGGTGGCCAGCCACGGCGCGGTCAGGGCACTGGCCAGTTGCACGATCACCGAACCGGACAGCACCAGCCCGGCCTCGGTCGGGCTCAGGCCACGGCCGATCAGAATCGAGGGCAGCCAGCCGAACACGATGTACGCCAGCGACGACTGCAGGCCCATGTACAGGGTCACCTGCCAGGCCAGCGGATCGCGCAGCAGCCCCCTCACCCGATAAGCCACCGCATGCTTGCCATGCCCGTGGCGCGCCTGGGGCAGCCAGAACAGCGCCGCCACCACCGCCGGAATCAGCCAGACACCCAGGCCCAGCGCCCAGCTGTCGTCGAAGTGCTGGCTCAACGGCACGGTGGCGCCGGCCGCCAGGGCCGCGCCCAGGCACAGGGCCATGGTGTACACGCCGGTCAGGGCGCCGGCATGCTTGGGGAAGTCGCGCTTGACGATGCCCGGCAGCAGCACGCCAATCACGCCGATGCTGGCCCCGGCCAGGATGCTGCCGGCAAACAACCCCACACTGCCCAGCGAGCTGCGCAGCAAGATACCGCACGCCAGCGTGAGCAGAATGCCCAGCACCACCCGCTCGCTGCCGAAGCGACGCGCCAGGATCGGTGCCAGCGGCGCGAACAGGCCCAGGCACAGTACCGGCAGCGTGGTCAGCAGGCCGGCCTGCGAAGCACTCAGCCCCAGGCTGTCGGACACCCGCCCGAGCAACGGCGCCATGCTCGACAGCGCCGGGCGCAGGTTCAGTGCCACCAGTACCAGCCCCAGCAGCAACAGCCACGGGCGCTGCAGCACGGCGGGCGGTTGCAGCTGGGCGTCGTCGGCTTCGGCGTCGATCAGGAGTTCTTCGAGCGGCGGGTTGGGTTTGGGCATGGCTGTCTCTGCGTCAGGCTTCATTGATAAGGGTTCTGCTCAGGGCCTTGGCCCGTTCCGGGTCGCGTTGCTCGACCGCCTGCAGGATGTCGCGGTGCAGGTCGAACACGCCCTGGCAACGCGATTCGCGCATGTTGTGGTGCACGGCGCACGCCACCACGGCGGAGAAGTAGCGGTACAGCTCGCTCAATGCCGGGTTGTGTGCGGCGTCCACCAGGCGCTGGTGAAACACCAGGTCGCAGGCCACGTAGCTGTCGAGGTCGTCGTGAAAGTGCTCGGCGCTGTGCTGCAGGGCTTCATGCAGCCCCTTGAGGTCGTCGTCGGTGCGGCGCAGCGCCGCCAGCCCGATGGCCTCGGCTTCGAGGATGTGCCGGGTTTCGCGGGCCTGCTCGAGGCTGCAACGCGACAGCACCTGCACGGTGGCCAGCGGGTCGACATTGGCGCGCAGGTAGGTACCGTCGCCCTGGCGCACTTCGACCAGGCCGCTGAAGGCGAGCACGCGCATCGCTTCACGCACGGTATTGCGGCTGATGCCCAGTTCCAGGGCCAGTTCGGGCTCGGTGGGCAGGCGCTGGCCGACGGCCCAGGCGCCATCGGCGACGCGCTGGCGCAGTTGTTCGACGGCCTGCTCGACAAGGGAGCGTTTGATGAGTTGAGTCATTGACGTGCTTACATCCAATCATCGGACGAATCTGAGGGGCGGAGAATAGCCTGTCGGGCCACGTCGATGCAATCGCCAGCTAGGCCGGCTCCCGCAGGAGCCCGCCTAGCTGGCGATTGCAAGGCGCGATCAGTTCAAGGCGTCGAGCAGCGCCTGGTTCTGCTCGGGCGTACCGATGCTGATACGCAGGAACTGCGCGATGCGCTGCTGCTTGAAGTGGCGCACGATCACGCCCTGCTCGCGCAACTTGGCCGCCAGCGTAGCGGCATCCTGGTCGGGGTGACGGGCAAAGATGAAGTTGGCCGCCGACGGCAGCACCTGGAAACCGCGGTCGGTCAACTGCGCCACCAACTGCTCCCGGCTGTCGATCACCTGACGGCAGGTCTGTTCGAAATACGCCTGGTCCTCGAACGCCGCCGCCGCGCCGACGATGGCCAGGCGATCCAGCGGATAGGAGTTGAAGCTGTTCTTGATGCGCTCCAGCGCCTCGATCAGGTCCGGGTGGCCGACCGCCAGCCCGACCCGCAGGCCGGCCAGGGAACGCGACTTGGACAAGGTCTGGGTCACCAGCAGGTTCGGGTAGCGGTCCACCAGGCTGATGGCGGTCTGGCCGCCGAAGTCGATGTAGGCTTCGTCGACCACCACCACCGAATCCGGGTTGGCCTGCAGCATCTGCTCGACTGCCTCCAGCGCCAGCAGGCAGCCAGTGGGTGCGTTCGGGTTGGGGAAGATGATGCCGCCGTTGGCGCGCTGGTAATCCTCGACACGAATCTGGAACTGCTCGTCCAGCGTTACCGCCTCATACGGGATGCCGTACAGGCCGCAGTACACCGGGTAGAAGCTGTAGCTGATGTCGGGGAACAGCAGCGGCGCATCGTGCTGGAACAGGCCGTGGAAAATGTGCGCGAGCACTTCGTCCGAACCGTTGCCCAGGAACACCTGGCTGGCCTGCACGCCGTAGTAGCTGGCCACCGCCTGCTTGAGCCGGTCGCCATTGGGGTCCGGGTACAGGCGCAGGTTGTCGTTGAGCTCGCCGCGCATGGCCTCCAGCGCCTTTGGCGAAGGGCCATAGGGGTTTTCGTTGGTGTTGAGCTTGACCAGCTTGCTCAGCTTGGGCTGCTCGCCCGGCACGTAAGGCACCAGGTCCTTGACGAAGGGGCTCCAGAATTTGCTCATGCTCAGTTGCCCTCTTTATCGACAGGGGTGTGATCGCCAAGGATGCGGTATTCGGCGCTGCGTGCGTGCGCGCTCAGGGATTCGCCACGGGCCAGCACCGACGCGGTGCGACCCAGGTCCGAAGCGCCCTGCTCGGAACAGAAGATGATCGAGGAACGCTTCTGGAAGTCGTACACCCCCAGCGGCGAGGAGAACCGTGCGGTGCCGGAGGTAGGCAGCACGTGGTTGGGGCCAGCGCAGTAGTCGCCCAGCGCTTCGCTGGTGTGGCGGCCCATGAAGATCGCACCGGCATGGCGGATCTGCGGCAACCAGGCCTGCGGGTCGGCCACCGACAGCTCCAGGTGCTCGGGGGCGATGCGGTTGGCCACCTCGATGGCCTGCTGCATGTCGCGCACGTGGATCAGTGCGCCACGGCCATTGATGGAGGTCTGGATGATCTCGGCGCGGTCCATGCCCGGCAGCAGCTTGTCGATGCTTGCGGCCACGCGGTCGAGGAACTCGGCATCGGGGCTGACCAGAATCGCCTGGGCGTCTTCGTCATGCTCAGCCTGGGAGAACAGGTCCATGGCGATCCAGTCCGGGTCGGTCTGGCCGTCGCACACCACAAGGATCTCCGACGGGCCGGCAATCATGTCGATGCCCACCTGGCCAAACACATGGCGCTTGGCGGTGGCCACGTAGATGTTGCCCGGGCCGACCACCTTGTCTACCTGCGGCACGCTCTCGGTGCCGTAGGCCAGTGCGGCAACCGCCTGGGCGCCACCGATGGTGAACACCCGGTCGACCCCGGCGATGCACGCCGCAGCCAGCACCAGCTCGTTGATTTCACCACGCGGGGTGGGTACCACCATGACCACTTCGGACACCCCGGCAACCTTGGCCGGAATCGCGTTCATCAGTACCGACGAAGGGTACGACGCCTTGCCACCCGGTACGTACAGCCCGGCGCGGTCCAGCGGCGTGACCTTCTGGCCCAGCACGGTGCCGTCGGCCTCGGTGTAGGTCCAGGAGTCCTGCTTCTGCCTTTCGTGGTAGCTGCGCACCCGGCGGGCGGCGGTTTCCAGCGCCTCGCGCTGCGCCGGGGTAATGCGGCTCAAGGCCAGCTCCAGGCGCTCGCGCCCCAGGATCAGGTCATCGATGGAGGTGGCCTGGACGCCGTCGAAACGCTGGGTGAATTCCACCAGCGCCGCGTCGCCGCGCTCGCGCACGGCCTTGATGATGTCCAGCACCCGCTGGTTGACCGCATCGTCAGACACGCTTTCCCAGCTCAGCAGATGATCCAGATGTCGGGCGAAATCCGGGTCAGCAGCGTTGAGTCGGCGAATTGCAGTGGACGTGGTCATGGCTAAGGCCTCGGTAAATGGCGGATGCTCAGGCGCCCTAAGCTACCAGTCCATCCGCGCGGGCACCCGAGAAAATTGGCTATGACGCGGATAGACGGGCGCGACAGCGAAGGTCGCGCGCAGGGGTCAGCCGCGGTGTCGCGATTCCACGGCCAGACGCAAGGCGTCGATCAGGCTCTGGATGCGTGCGTGCTGCATCTTCATCGAGGCCTTGTTGACCACCAGCCGGGAGCTGATGGTGGCGATCAGTTCCTGGGGTTCCAGGCCGTTGGCACGCAGGGTGTTGCCGGTGTCGACCACGTCGATGATCTTGTCGGCCAGGTTGATCAGCGGTGCCAGTTCCATCGACCCGTACAGCTTGATGATGTCGACCTGACGGCCCTGCTCGGCGTAGTAGCGCTTGGCGACGTTGACGAACTTGGTGGCCACGCGCAGGCGCCCCTTGGGTTCGGCAGCGCCGATGGCACCGGCGGTCATCAGCTTGCATTGGGCAATCTGCAGGTCCAGCGGTTCGTACAGGCCCTGGCCGCCGTACTCCATCAGCACGTCCTTGCCGGCCACGCCCAGGTCGGCGGCGCCATGCTCGACGTAGGTCGGCACGTCGGTGGCACGCACGATCAGCAGGCGTACATCGTCCTGGGTGGTCGGGATGATCAGCTTGCGGCTTTTGTCCGGATTCTCGGTAGGCACGATGCCCGCCTCTGCCAGCAATGGCAGGGTGTCGTCGAGAATGCGGCCCTTGGACAGCGCGATGGTCAACATGGGAAACGTCAATCCTTAAGCGGCTTTAGCCGCCGGACCCGTGCAGGCGCCCGACGGCAATCGATTCTTGTGGCGCGTCCCTGCGCCGAGTGCAGGGCTAGCCCGGTACGCGACGGATCTTCGCGCCCAGCATCTGCAGTTTCTCTTCGATGCACTCGTAGCCACGGTCTATGTGGTAGATGCGATCGATCAGGGTGTCGCCCTCGGCGACCAGCGCCGAAATGACCAGGCTGGCCGAAGCCCGCAGGTCGGTGGCCATGACCGGAGCACCCTTGAGGGTCTTGGTGCCGGTGACGATGGCAGTGTTGCCTTCGACCTGGATCTGCGCGCCCATGCGGTGCATCTCGTACACGTGCATGAAGCGGTTTTCGAAGATCGTCTCGATCACCGCGCCGGTGCCTTCGGCAATGGCGTTGAGGGAGATGAACTGCGCCTGCATGTCGGTAGGGAACGCCGGGTACGGGGCGGTGCGCAGGTTCACGGCTTTCGGCCGCTTGCCGTGCATGTCCAGCTCGATCCAGTCTTCACCGGTGGTGATTTCGGCACCGGCTTCCTTGAGCTTCTCCAGTACCGCCTCGAGGATGGTCGGATCGGTGTCCTTGACCTTGACGCGACCGCCGGTCACGGCAGCGGCTACCAGGTAGGTGCCGGTCTCGATACGGTCGGGCATCACGCGGTATACCGCCGAACCCAGGCGCTCGACGCCGTCGATGGTGATGGTGTCGGTACCGGCACCCTGCACCTTGGCGCCCATGGCGTTGAGGAAGTTGGCCAGGTCGACCACTTCCGGCTCGCGCGCGGCGTTCTGCAGCACGCTGCGGCCCTTGGCCAGGGCAGCGGCCATCATGATGTTCTCGGTACCGGTCACGCTGACGGTGTCGAAGAAGAAGTGCGCACCGCGCAGGCCGCCTTCAGGCGCCTTGGCCTTGATGTAGCCGCCTTCGACTTCGATCTTCGCGCCCATCGCCTCGAGGCCGCGGATGTGCAGGTCGACCGGACGCGAGCCAATGGCGCAACCGCCAGGCAGGGCCACTTCGGCCTCGCCGAAACGGGCGACCATCGGGCCCAGCACCAGGATCGAGGCGCGCATGGTCTTCACCAGCTCATACGGCGCGACCAAGGTCTTGATGGTGCGTGGGTCGATCTCCACCGCGAGCTTCTCGTCGATCACAGGCTCGATGCCCATGCGACCGAACAGCTCGATCATGGTGGTGATGTCGTGCAGGTGCGGCAGGTTGCCGACGGTGACCGGGCCGTCGCACAGCAGGGTGGCCGCCAGAATCGGCAGCGCTGCGTTCTTTGCGCCGGAAATGCGGATTTCGCCATCGAGACGAACGCCGCCAGTGATAATCAGTTTGTCCATTGGAATCTCGCCGCCAAGTTGGCTCAGGTGCGCTCAGCCCAGGCTGCGCTGCTGAAAAATTTCATGGTTACCGCATGGATGCTGCCATCGGTGATCCACGGGTTCAGGTGAGCATAGATCTGCTGCTGACGCTTGACCGGGCTCAGGGCCGCCAATTCGTCACTGATTACGTTCAGCTGGAAGTTGCAGCCTTCGCCTTCAACTTCGACCCGGGTTCCCGGCAACTTTTCTTCAAGGAAGTTCTTAACTTCTACGGCCTGCATGCTCAACCTCAATCGGCGCCCTGTGCGCGCGGGTCGGCCATCATACAAAAAAGCCCCTCGCCTGCGAACCCCGTAAACGAGGACTCTGACAGAGGGGCCCGTCGCGCACCCGTATTTATTGACCGGCCAGCAGCTCGCCGAGCCCGTACACCTGAGCGATTTCGTGCATGCCATGGGGCATGCCGCGCACCTCGATGGTCTTGCCCGCCGCCTGCCCGTCACGGGTGAAGGCCAGCAGCAGGGACAGACCCACGCTGCTGGAAAGCTCCACCGCCGAACAGTCCAGCACCAGCGAAGGCTCGCGACTGGCAGCAATCAGGGCCCTGCCCTGCTTGCGCAGCACCGGGCCGGTGCGGTAATCCAGCACACCGGACAGGCTCAGCACGCCGGGTGCGGCAAGGGTGACTGCCGCACTCATTGGGCCTGCTTCTCGGCCGCTTGCTCGGTGGTTTCCTTGGCCTTGGCCACTTCGCCGGCCCAGCCGTCGATGGTCTTGTCCAGGTCGTTGCCGTTGCGCTGCATGGCGTCGGCGAACTGGTCACGGAACAGCTTGCCGATGTTGATGCCGTTGACGATGACGTTACGCACCTTCCACTCGCCATTGAGCTTGGTCAGGGTGTAGGAAACCGGGTAGACGGCGCCGTTGTTGCCCTTGACCGTCATGTCGACGCTGGCACGGTCGTCGCCGTCCTTCTTCTCGGCGCCCACGGTGATGCCCTGGTTGTTGTATTCCAGCAGGGCGTTGCCATAGAACTGCATCAGGCTGCGCTTGAAGTTTTCCTGGAAGCGCTGCATCTGGGCCGGGGTAGCCTTGCGCGAGTACTTGACCGTCATGATGCTGCGGGAGATGCCATCGGCATCCACCACCGGTCCCAGGTTGGCGTTGAGCGCATCGTAGAACGCGCTGGGGTTGGCCTTGTACTGCTCCTTGTTCGCCTTGAGGTCGGACAGCAGTTGCGTGGTGGTGGTCTGGATCACTTCTTTGGGCGATTGCGTGGCCGCAACGGCCATCAACGGCAGGCTCGCCAGCAATACCAACAGGCCGCGTCGCAGGATGGAAATCATGGAAACTCCTTATTTAGCTTCTTTGCCAACGGTATTGAGCAAAAACTTGCCAATCAGATCTTCCAGTACCAGCGCCGACTGGGTGTCATGGATGGTTCCACCTTCCTTGAGCACCGCTTCCTCACCGCCCACGCTGATGCCGATGTACTTCTCGCCGAGCAACCCGGCGGTCAGGATCGAGGCGGTGGAATCGGTCGGCAGGTTGTCGACGCGTTTTTCCAGCTGCAACGTCACCCGACCGGTATAGGTATCGCGGTCCAGATCGATGGCCGTGACCTTGCCGATGGTTACACCGGCCATGGTCACTTTAGCTCTGACAGTCAAACCGGCGATATTGTCGAAGTAGGCGTAAAGTTTATAGGTATCGCTGCTCGGGCTGGCGGACAGGCCGCTGACGCGCAGGGCCAGCAGAAGCAGTGCCAGGATCCCGGCCAGGAGGAACAGGCCGACACCGATTTCCAGGGTGCGGTTTTGCATCAGAAATCTCCAAACATCAAGGCGGTCAGAATAAAGTCCAGACCCAGGACTGCCAGCGAGGCATAGACCACGGTCTTGGTAGTGGCACGGCTGATCCCCTCTGAAGTGGGCTCACAGTCATAGCCTTGGAATACGGCAATCCAGGTGACGACGAAGGCAAACACGAGGCTCTTGAGCACCCCGTTGAGTACATCGTCGACGAACGAAACGCTGTTCTGCATGTTCGACCAGAAGGAACCTTCATAGACTCCCAGCCAGTCCACCGCCACCCAGGACCCGCCCCAGATGCCGACCACGCTGAAGATCATCGCCAGCAGCGGCAGCGAGATGAAGCCGGCCCACAGGCGCGGTGCAACGATGTACTTGAGCGGGTCGACGCCGATCATCTCCAGGCTCGACAGCTGCTCGGTGGATTTCATGTTGCCGATTTCGGCGGTCAGCGCCGACCCGGCCCGCCCGGCGAACAGCAGCGCGGTCACCACCGGGCCCAGTTCACGCAGCAGGGTCAGGGCAACCATCTGCCCCACCGCCTGTTCCGAACCGTACTTGGTGAGGATGCTGAAGCCCTGCAGGGCCAGCACCATGCCGATGAACACGCCGGACACGACGATGATGGCCAGCGACATCACGCCGACCGAGTACAGCTGCTTGACCAGCAACTGGAACCCGCCGCCAATCCCGCCGCGCCCCACCAGGGCATGCAGCAGGAACAGGCAGGAGCGCCCCAGCACGGCCACCACGTCGATCGCGGAGCGACCAAACAGACGAATACGTTCGAGCAATGACTTTCTGCGCATCAACGCTTCCCCAACAGATCGGCGCGGTAATCAGGCGCAGGAAAATGAAAGGGCACCGGGCCATCCGGATCGCCTTTCATAAATTGGCGGATACGCGGGTTGTCCGACTCCATCAGCTCCTGCGGCGTACCCTGGCCCAGTACCTGGCCGTCCCCCACCACATACAGGTAGTCGGCAATGCTCGCGGTTTCTGCAAGATCGTGCGAAACCACGATGCTGGTGATGCCCAGCGCATCGTTGAGCAGGCGGATCAGGCGTACCAGCACGCCCATGGCGATCGGGTCCTGGCCGACGAAAGGTTCGTCGTACATGAGGATCTGCGGGTCCAGGGCAATCGCCCGGGCCAGTGCCACACGGCGCTTCATGCCGCCGGACAGTTCGTCGGGCATCAGTTCGATGGCGCCGCGCAAGCCCACGGCCTGCAGCTTCATCAGCACGATGTCACGGATCATTTCCTCGGGCAGCTGGGTATGCACCCGCAGCGGGAAGGCGACGTTCTCGAACACGTCGAGGTCGGTGAACAGTGCACCGCTCTGGAACAGCACGCCCATGTGCTTGCGCGCGTCGAACAGGTCGCTGCGCGACAGGGTCGGCAGGTTTTGCCCGGCCACCCACACCTCGCCGCTGGCAGGGCGCAGTTGCGCGCCCATCAGACGCAGCAGCGTGGTCTTGCCGCACCCGGAAGGCCCCATGATGCCGGTAACCTTGCCGCGGGGAATGCGTATGTCGACATTATTGAAGATGCTGCGCGCGCCGCGCTTGAAGGTCACGCCCTTCAATTCGACCGCGTAGGCGTTATCAACGCTCATCTAAACTCCTTGCGATGCAGCCTTTTCACTCAGACGCCAACCTCCTTCATGGAGGCACGCACGCTCCGAGCGGGCCGAACAGGCGGCGAACTATAGCACCGCTGATAGAGCCACCCCAAGGCCATCACCGAGGCTGTTCAGCTCAAGTTAAGGCTCACTTAAGGTTTCTGGCAGAGCATCCTTGCAATCACAGGTGAGGCTTTGGCGCATTACCGCTATAATCCCCGCCTTTTCATCAGGCAATCCGATCTACGACATGAGCCAATCCACCGACCTGATCCAATCCGCACAGCGCACCATCCGTCTCGAGATCGAAGCGGTAGAGGGCCTGCTGGCCCATATCGACGCCGATTTCGTCAAGGCCTGCGAGCTGATCCTGGCCAGCAAGGGCCGGGTCGTGGTGGTGGGCATGGGCAAATCCGGGCACATCGGCAACAAGATTGCCGCCACCCTGGCCAGCACCGGCACCACGTCGTTCTTCGTTCACCCCGCCGAGGCCAGCCACGGCGACATGGGCATGATCACCCGGGACGACATCATCCTGGCACTGTCCAACTCGGGCACCACCAACGAAATCGTGACCCTGCTGCCACTGATCAAGCGCCTGGGCATCAAGCTCATCAGCCTCACCGGCAACCCCGACTCGCCGCTGGCCAAGGCCGCCGAGGTCAACCTGGACGCCCGCGTGGGCCAGGAGGCCTGCCCGCTGAACCTGGCCCCGACGTCCTCCACCACCGCTGCGCTGGTACTCGGCGACGCCCTGGCCATCGCCCTGCTCGAGGCGCGCGGCTTCACCGCCGAAGACTTCGCCTTCTCGCACCCGGGCGGTGCCTTGGGCCGACGCCTGCTGCTCAAGGTCGAGAACGTGATGCACGGCGGTGACGAGTTGCCCCAGGTTCAGCGCGGCACGCTGCTCAAGGACGCCCTGCTTGAAATGTCTCGCAAAGGTTTGGGCATGACCGTGGTGCGCGAAAGCGACGGCCGCCTGGCCGGGGTGTTCACCGACGGCGACCTGCGCCGCAGCCTGGATCGCAACATCGACGTGCACACCACGCTGATCGACGAAGTGATGACCGTACACGGCAAGACCGCCCGCGCCGAGATGCTCGCGGCCGAGGCCCTGAAGATCATGGAAGACCACAAGATCAGCGCGCTGGTGGTGGTGGACACGCTCGACCAGCCGGTCGGCGCCCTGAACATGCACGACCTGCTGCGCGCCGGAGTGATGTAAATGAACGACGATCTGCTGCAACGCGGCAAGGCCATCAAGCTGGCGGTATTCGATGTGGACGGCGTGCTGACCGACGGTCGCCTGTACTTTCTCGAGGACGGCAGCGAATTCAAGACCTTCAACACCCTCGACGGCCAGGGCATCAAGATGCTCATGAACTCGGGCGTGACCACCGCGATCATCAGCGGGCGCAAGACGCCGGTGGTCGAACGTCGTGCGAAAAACCTCGGCATCCCGCACCTGTACCAGGGCCGCGAAGATAAACTGGTGGTGCTCGACGACCTTCTTGGTCAACTGGGCCTAAGCTATGAACAGGTTGCCTACCTGGGCGACGACCTGCCAGACCTGCCGGTGATTCGCCGGGTCGGCTTGGGCATGGCCGTAGCCAGTGCCGCTCCGTTCGTGCGCCAGCACGCCCATGGCGTGACCCTTGCGCGCGGTGGCGAAGGCGCAGCCCGCGAGTTCTGCGAACTGATCCTGCAAGCCCAGGGCAACCTGGACGCGGCGAATGCCAACTACCTGTAGAGCGATCCATGTTCAGTAAAAAGATCCGCAATATCGCGCTGTTCAGTGTGATCGCTGCCTTGTTTGCAGCGGTCGGCTACTGGAACATCAGCCCCGAGACGTTCCTCGACAAGCCCGCAGCGCAGGTCGACGAAAGCGCCATCGACTACTACGCCATCAATGCCCACAGCGTGCAGTTTCTGCCCGATGGCAAGCTGCAGTACGAGATGACCGCCGACAAGGTCGAACACCTCAAGGTCAGCGAAGTGACGCTGCTGACCACGCCGGACCTCAACATGTACCGCGGTACCGCCTACCCGTGGCACGTGCAGAGCACCCGCGGCGAGGTCAACCCGGACGGCACCGAAGTGGAACTGATCGACAACGTGCGGGTTGCCCGCACCGACGACCAGAACCGCGAAACCATCATTACCACTACCCGCATGACAGTCTTCCCGCAGAAGCAATATGCGCAGACCGAGCAAGCCGTTAGAATCGACGGCGCCGGTGGCACAACTACGGGCAAGGGAATGAAAGCGTATCTGAAAGACGGCAGGATGAACCTGCTGTCCAACGTAAGAGGACAGTATGAGGCTCGTTAAAACCCTCCCCTTTTTGCTCAGCCTGAGCGCAGCACTGGGAAGCGCGAGCGCCTGGGCCCTGCCGAACGACCGTGATCAGCCTATCCGTATCCAGGCTGACCAGGCTCAACTGGATGACAAGAAAGGCGTTGCCACCTATACCGGTGACGTGATCATCACCCAGGGCTCGATGATGATCAAAGGCAACACCGTGACCATCACCCGCACTGCCTCCGGCGATATCGACGTCGTGACCTCGGTGGGCAACCTGGCCTACTTCGAGCAGCAGCAGAGCGCAGCCAAGCCGGACAAGATGCAGGGCTACGGCAAGACCATTCAGTACAATGCGCCACAGAACCGCATCGTGCTGATCGACCGCGCCAAGGTCATCAATGAAGGCAACACCACCGAAGGCGAGAAAATCGTCTACGACACGGTGAAGCAGATCGCTACCGCTGGTCGCGGTGGCAAAGTCACCGAGTCGCGTCCGCGCATCGACATGGTGATCCAGCCGAAGAAGAAGGCCGAGTAGATGGCAACCCTCAAAGCCCAGCACCTGGCCAAGGCCTACAAAAGCCGGCAAGTCGTGCGTGATGTCAGCCTGTCCATCGACAGCGGCCAGATCGTCGGCCTGCTCGGCCCCAACGGCGCCGGCAAGACCACCTGCTTCTACATGATCGTCGGCCTGGTACAGGCCGACCAGGGCCGCGTGCTGATCGACGACCTGGACGTCAGCCACCAGCCCATGCATGGTCGCGCACGTGCCGGCATCGGCTACCTGCCGCAGGAAGCCTCGATCTTTCGCAAGCTGTCGGTGGCCGACAACATCATGGCGATCCTCGAGACCCGCAAGGAGCTCGACCGCGATGGTCGCCGCAAGGAGCTTGAAAGCCTGCTGCAGGAATTTCACATCAGCCACATCCGCGACAACCTGGGCATGAGCCTGTCCGGTGGTGAGCGGCGCAGGGTGGAGATTGCCCGGGCACTGGCCACCGCGCCCAAGTTCATCCTGCTCGACGAACCTTTCGCCGGTGTCGACCCGATCTCCGTGGGCGACATCAAGCAGATCATCCACCACCTGAAGGCCAAGGGCATCGGCGTGCTGATCACCGACCACAACGTCCGTGAAACCCTGGATATCTGCGAGACCGCCTACATCGTCAACGATGGCCAGTTGATCGCCGAAGGCGATGCACAGACCATCCTGGCCAACGACCTGGTGAAAGAGGTGTACCTCGGCCACGAGTTCCGCCTGTAAGCTGCGGCACATGGCTGAACATGGCGCTGCCTGGGCGCTGGCAAATGGCTCCACCCGGGGTTAATTGTTCCAGCGCTCTAGGCAAACGCTTTGATTTCAGGCATATAATTTGCTTAAAGTTGGCGCCTCTCGCGCCCTTGTAGTAGATGGCGCCTGTGCGCCGGCGAATAAGGTGTTAAGCCCCAGCCATGAAACCATCGCTCGTCCTAAGAATGGGCCAGCAACTGACGATGACTCCTCAGTTGCAACAGGCTATCCGACTGCTCCAGCTCTCCACCCTGGACCTGCAACAGGAAATCCAGGAGGCGCTGGAGTCCAACCCGATGCTCGAACGCCAGGAAGAAGGCGAGGATTTCGACAACAGCGACCCGATGGCCGACAACGCCGAGACCAAGCCGGTTGCCGAACCTCAGGAGAGCAGCTTCCAGGAGTCCGCCCCCACGGTGGACAACCTCGAAGAAGGCGAATGGAACGAGCGCATCCCCAACGAACTGCCGGTCGACACGGCCTGGGAAGACATCTACCAGACCAGCGCCAGCAGCCTGCCCAGCAATGACGATGACGAGTGGGACTTCACCACCCGCACCTCCGCCGGCGAGAGCCTGCAGAGCCACCTGCTGTGGCAGCTCAACCTGGCACCGATGTCCGACACCGACCGGCTGATTGCCGTGACGCTGATCGACTGCATCAACAACCAGGGGTATCTCGAGGAAACCCTCGAAGAGGTGTGCGAGTCGTTCGACCCGGAACTGGACATCGAACTCGACGAAGTCGAGGCCGTGCTGCACCGCATCCAGCAGTTCGAGCCCGCCGGCATCGGTGCCCGCAACCTCAGCGAATGCCTGCTGCTGCAACTGCGCCAGCTGCCGCCGCGTACGCCGTGGATGGCCGAGGCGCAGCGCCTGGTCAGCGACTACATCGACCTGCTCGGCAGCCGCGACTACAGCCAGCTGATGCGTCGCATGAAGCTCAAGGAAGACGAACTGCGCCAGGTCATCGAACTGGTACAGAGCCTCAACCCGCGCCCCGGCTCGCAGATCGAGTCCAGCGAAGCCGAATACGTGGTGCCCGATGTCATCGTGCGCAAGGATTCCGACCGCTGGCTGGTCGAGCTGAACCAGGAAGCCGTGCCGCGCCTGCGGGTCAACCCGCAATACGCCGGTTTCGTGCGTCGCGCCGACACCAGCGCCGACAACACCTTCATGCGCAACCAGTTGCAGGAGGCGCGCTGGTTCATCAAGAGCCTGCAGAGCCGCAACGAGACGCTGATGAAGGTGGCCACGCAGATCGTCGAGCACCAGCGCGGCTTTCTCGACCACGGCGACGAGGCGATGAAACCGCTGGTACTGCACGATATCGCCGAGGCGGTGGGCATGCACGAGTCGACCATTTCGCGGGTGACCACGCAGAAATACATGCACACCCCGCGCGGCATCTACGAACTGAAATACTTTTTCTCGAGCCACGTGAGCACCTCCGAGGGCGGCGAATGCTCGTCCACGGCGATCCGCGCGATCATCAAGAAACTGGTCGCGGCTGAAAATCAGAAAAAGCCATTGAGTGACAGCAAGATCGCTGGTTTACTGGAGGCACAAGGCATCCAGGTAGCCCGTCGCACCGTCGCCAAGTACCGCGAGTCCCTTGGCATTGCACCGTCGAGCGAACGCAAGCGATTGATGTGACATCCCCTGAGATGTGCCACCGCAATTCAGTGGCAGGCGCAACACCTGCCTCTTATGCACCGGCAACAAAAGGAGAAGCTGTATGCAAGTCAATATCAGTGGACAGCATGTAGAAGTCACTCCGCCACTGCGCGAGTATGTCGAGCAGAAGCTGAAACGACTGGAGGGTCACTTCGACAAGATCACCAACGTGACGGTGATCATGAAGGTCGAAAAGCTTCAGCAGAAAATTGAGGCTACCTTGCAGATCCCGGGCGGCGAAGTGGTTGCCAACGCCGAACATCAAGACATGTATGCAGCGATCGACGCCCTTACCGACAAGCTCGACCGCCAACTGAAAAAACACAAGGAAAAACAGCAAAGCCTCCTGCAAGGTGCAGCGGCCCGCTGATCCCCCCCACCCATGATCCGACTAGAAGATATCCTGACCCCCGGCCGTTCCCTCGTGAACGTGCCGGGCGGCAGTAAAAAGCGTGCGCTCGAACAGATTGCCAATCTGATCGGCAAGGAAGTACCCGAGCTGGACACCCAAACCGTGTTCGAGAGCCTGATCGCCCGTGAAAAACTGGGTTCGACCGGCTTCGGCAATGGTATCGCCATCCCCCACTGCCGCTTGAAAGGTTGTGAAAAACCGGTAAGCGCCCTGCTGCACCTGGACGCTCCCATCGACTTCGACGCCATCGATGGCGCCCCCGTCGACCTGCTGTTTCTGCTGCTGGTCCCGGAAGCCGCCACCGATGCGCACCTTGAGCTGCTGCGCCAGATCGCCAGCATGCTCGACCGCAAGGACGTGCGCGACAAACTGCGCGCGGCCACCGATAGCCAATCCCTGTACCAGGTCGTACTGGACGTGCAAAACGGGCACTGAACATGCGCTTGATCATCGTCAGCGGTCGCTCCGGCTCCGGCAAGAGCACCGCGCTCGCGGTACTTGAGGACAACGGCTACTACTGCATCGACAACCTGCCTGCCGGGCTGTTGCCGCAACTGGCCGAAAACGCACTGATCAATACCGAGCTGCTGCAGCCGCTGGTGGCCGTTTCCATCGACGCGCGCAACCTGCCCAGCCACCTGAGCCGCTTCCCCGAGCTGCTGGAGGATGCCCGCAGCAAGCACATCCATTGCGATGTGGTGTACCTGGACGCCGACGAGGAAACCCTGCTCAAGCGCTTCTCGGAGACGCGCCGGCGCCACCCGCTGACCAACACGCAACGCTCCCTGGCCGAAGCCATCCGGGTAGAGAGCGACCTGCTGGGGCCGATCGCCGACCTGGCCGACCTCAAGATCGACACCACCAACCTCAACCTGTACCAGCTGCGCGACTCGATCAAGCTGCGCCTGCTCAACCAGCCCGAGCCTGGCACGGCGTTTCTGGTGGAGTCGTTCGGCTTCAAGCGTGGCATGCCGGTCGACGCCGACCTGGTGTTCGATGTGCGCTGCCTGCCCAACCCCTATTGGAAGCCCGAGCTGCGGGATCATTCGGGGTTGGAGCAACCGGTCATCGACTACCTGGCCGCGCAACCGGACGTCGAGGAGATGTTCCAGGACATTTCGTCGTACCTGCTCAAGTGGCTGCCACGGTTCGCCGCCAGCAACCGGGCCTATGTCACCATCGCCATCGGCTGCACCGGCGGTCATCATCGCTCGGTGTACATCACCGAACGCCTGGGCCAGGTGCTGCAACAAACATTGAAGAACGTCCAGGTTCGCCACCGCGACCTCTAGCCCTCAGGATCCCGCCCGCGATGCCCGCAATTGAAATCGAGATTATCAACAAGCTGGGGCTGCACGCCCGGGCAGCGGCCAAGTTCGTTGGCGTGGCGGGCAAGTACCCGTGTTCGGTGCGTGTAGGCCGTACCCCGGAGTCGATGGTCGATGGCAAGAGCATCATGGCCGTGATGATGCTCGCCGCCGGCAAGGGCACGAGCATCCACCTCAAGACCGAAGGCGAACAGGAAGCCGAAGCGCTGCAAGGCCTGGTCGAACTGATCAACAACTATTTCGACGAAGGCGAGTAACCTCGCCTTCTCGCTTCAGGACAACGCGGTATCCATCACCATCATCAGGCAGAACCCGATGCACAGCCCCAGGCTGGCCAGGCGATGATTGCCGTTGCTGCGTGACTCGGGAATGATCTCCTGGGTCACCACCAGCAACATGGCCCCGGCAGCGAAAGCCAGGCCCAGCGGCAGCATCAGTTCGGCGACGCTCACCACCCACGCGCACAGTACCGCCGCCAGTGGCTCCACCAGCCCGGATGCCGCGCCGATCACAAACGCCTTGAAACGGCCCATCCCCGCTCCAGCCAGCACCAGCGCGATCACCAGCCCCTCTGGCACATCCTGCAGGGCGATACCCATGGCCAGGCTGTCGGCATCCGGCATGCCGCCACCGGCCGACACCCCGATGGCCATGCCTTCGGGGATGTTGTGGGCAATGATGGCAATCACGAACACCCAGATGCGCGCCGGAATCACCGGCCTGCCGGGCACGGCGACCAGGTCGTCCGGTGTTGCGCCCGAGACCCTGCGGTCCACCAGGTAGATGCAGAACGCACCGAACAGCAGGCCGAAGCTGATCAGGCCACCTGCCCCCCATTTGCCGAAGCCGACCGCCTGTGCGGCGTCCAGCCCCGGGATGATCAACGAGAACGCCGTGGCGGCCAGCATCACGCCTGCGCCGAACCCCATCAGGGTATCGGCCACGGCCACCGGCATGCTGCGAATCACCAACACCGGCACTGCGCCCAGGGCAGTGCCCAGCGCACACATGGCCCCGCCCTCAAGCGCACGCAACATCCGCGGTTCCAGGTCCAGCCAGGCGAAGCCCTGTACCAGCAGCAACGCCGTCCCCACCAACAGCAGCAGTGTGCCCAGCGCCAACCTGAACAGGCGCACACCGCCAATGGCCATCACCTCCGAGCGCATGCCGCTAGGACTCACACCAGGGCAGCAACGTAGCGACGCTCTACTTCGGACCAGTTGATCACGTTGTAGAAGGCGCCGATGTATTCGGGGCGACGGTTCTGGTACAGCAGGTAGTAGGCATGCTCCCACACGTCCAGGCCAAGAATGGGCGTATTGCCATTCATCAGCGGGCTGTCCTGGTTGCCGCTGCTCTCTACCACCAGGGTTTTCTGCGGCGTTACGCTCAGCCACGCCCAGCCACTGCCGAAGCGGGTCAGCGCAGCCTTGGTGAAGGCGTCCTTGAATGCCTCGAAACCGCCCAGCTGGTCATCGATCGCCTCGCCCACCGCGCCGTGGGGCTGACCGCCGCCGCCGGGCGCCATCACCGTCCAGAACAGACTGTGGTTGGCATGCCCGCCGCCCTGGTTGATCACTGCGGCCTGCAGATTCTGCGGCAGGCTCTTGACGCTGGCGACCAGCTGCTCGATCGGCCACTCGGCGTATTCGGTGCCCTCGATGGCGGCATTGAGGTTGTTGATGTAGGTCTGGTGGTGCTTGCTGTGGTGAATCTGCATGGTCTGGGTGTCGATGTGCGGTTCCAGCGCATCGTAGGCGTACGGCAATGCAGGCAAGGTATGCGGCATATCAGTGGGTTCCATAATGAAGGGCTGGGGGCTGTAGTTGTTCCTGGCCGGCAAACAGTGCCGGCTGCGCCCCCTGGCGGTAGAGCAGGCGTTCGGTACGGGGGTACTGGCCATACTCGCTGATGAAATTGAGCAGTTCGGTGTAGGTCTTGCTGCTCTGGCGCAGCGCCGCATCGCGCAGCAACGGCGAAAGGCGCTGATCCTGGCTGGCCTGCAACAGGCGCTGGTGGATGGCGCATAGGTACTCGGCGCTCTCCTGCGGCTGCTTGAGGCGCAAATGCAGGTCGGCCAGGTTGTGGTGCGAAATCACACAGGCGGCCACCGCCTCGTCGGCGTCCTGCCAGCGCTCGAACAACACCTGGGCCAAGGCCAGGGCCTGCAAGTACAACTCGCGGGCATCCACCAGATCGCCCTGTTGGAACAGGCGGTTGGCTATTTCAGTGGTGCGTTTCCAATGCTGCATGACAGAAACCTCCGAAGCGGTGGGCGGTGTCAGATACCGCCGGCCGTGAGTTTTTCAGGGTCGAGCAGGACTTCCAGCTGGCTGCGCGGCAGGTCGGTGTGTTCCAGCGCAACCTCGATGATCGGGCGCCCCTGCTTGTAGGCGGTCTTGGCGATTTCGGCAGCCTTCTGGTAGCCGATGATCGGGTTCAGCGCGGTCACCAGGATCGGGTTGCGCGCCAGGGCTTCCATGAGCTTGGGTTCGTTGACCTTGAAGGTGGCGATGGCCTTGTCGGCCAGCAGACGGCTCACATTGGCCATCAGCTCGATGCTGCCCAGCAGGTTCTGCGCAATGATCGGCAGCATCACGTTCAGTTCGAAGTTGCCCGACTGGCCCGCCACGGCGATGGCCGCGTCGTTGCCGATGACCTGCGCGGCCACCATGGCGGTGGCTTCCGGAATCACCGGGTTGACCTTGCCCGGCATGATCGAGGAGCCGGGCTGCAGCCCTTCAAGCTCGATCTCGCCCAGCCCGGCAAGCGGGCCGGAGTTCATCCAGCGCAGGTCGTTGGCGATCTTCATCAGGGCCACCGCGGTGGCCTTGAGCTGGCCGGAAACAGCCACGGCGGTGTCCTGCGAGCCGATCAGGGCAAACAGGTTTTCCCCCGGCACGAACTGCACCCCGGTCAGGCCGCTCAGTTGCTGGCTGAAACGCGCGGCGAACGCGGGGTGGGCGTTGATCCCGGTGCCCACCGCAGTGCCGCCCTGGGCCAGGGCCTGCAGGCTTGGCAGGGTGTCGTTCAGGTGACCGATGCCCGCCTTGACCTGTGCCGCCCAGCCGCCCAGCACCTGGCTCATGCGCACGGGCATGGCGTCCATCAGGTGGGTGCGACCGGTCTTGATGAACGGGTGCACCTGCTCGGCCTTGTGCTCGATCACCTGCACCAGGTGCCTGAGCGCCGGCAGCAGTTGTTCGTGCAGGGCCAGCGCGGCGCTCACGTGGATGGTGGTGGGGATGATGTCGTTGCTGCTCTGGCCGCAGTTGACATGGTCATTGGGGTTTACCGTGTCGCCCAGCACACGGCTGGCCAGGGTCGCGATCACCTCGTTGGCATTCATGTTGGAGCTGGTGCCGGAGCCGGTCTGGTACACGTCGACCGGGAAGTGCTGCATGAAATCGCCAGCCAGCAACTGTTCCACGGCGGTGACGATGGCAGCGCCCTGTGCCTGGCTGATCTGCTCCAGCTCGACGTTGGCCTTGGCGGCGGCGGCCTTGGCCAGCAGCAGGGCCCGGATGAACTGGGTCGGCATGCGCTGCTGGCTGATCGGGAAGTTGTTCACCGCGCGCTGGGTCTGGGCGCCATACAGGGCCTCGGCCGGCACCTGCAGCTCACCCATGCTGTCACGCTCGATACGGGTATTACTCATCATCAAGTCCTTGCATCAGTTCAGCGAAAGAAATCGAAGGCAGCAGCGTGCAGTTCGCCAGTTGCAGGGCGAAGGGCTGCCAGCGCTGGCCGTGCTCGCCGCCGTCGAGCTTGCGCAGCTGCAGCAGCGGCTTCCAGGCCTGGTCCAGGCACAAGCAGCGCCAATGCCACGGCAGCATGCGGTCGCACGCGGTGTCGAGCAGCAGGCGGAAGGAAGTCAAGGCGACGGTCCAGGCCGAGGTCTCGGTGCAGCAGACCAGGTAGCGACCTTCGGCCAGGTAGTGTTCGATCAGGCGCGGCTCGTCGGGCTCGAGGGCACAGCGAATTCGCCGGCTCAGCCAGCGCCAGTTTTCGAGGTAGGGCAATTCGTGAAGGACAGGTCTCATGAACATCATCGCCTAGATAATGATAGTCATTATTAAGTGATAATCATAATCAGTTCAAGTGCGACCAAAGGCGAAAAGCAAAAAGCCCGGCACGGGGCCGGGCTTCGATGTGTAACCTGAGGTGGCCCCTTCGCCGGCAACGCCGGCGCCTACGGGGACCGCGCACAGGCCGGCGGTGTCAGCTGCCGGCGACCGTCATGCGCTCGATCAGCACCGAGCCTGTGTGAATATTGCTACGGGTTTCAAGATCGTTGCCGATAGCGACAATCTGCTGGAACATGTCCTTCATGTTGCCGGCAATCGTGACTTCCTGAACCGCAAACTGGATCTCGCCGTTCTCCACCCAGTACCCCGCTGCGCCGCGCGAATAGTCACCGGTCACCATGTTCAAGCCATGCCCCATCAGCTCGGTCACCAGCAACCCGCGCCCCATGCGGCGCAGCAATGCAGCCTGATCTTCGACCCCATGCGTCACGAACAGGTTGTGCACGCCACCGGCGTTGGCGGTGCTTGGCAGCCCCAGCTTGCGTCCGGAATAGGTGCTCAGCACATACGACACCAGCTCGCCATTTTCGACGAACGGCTTGGCATAGGTCGCCAGGCCGTCCCCATCGAACGAGGCACTGCCCAGGGCACGCTGCAGGTGCGGCCGCTCGTCCAGAGTCAGCCAGCTGGGGAACAGGCGCTGGCCCATGCAGCCTTCCAGAAACGACGACTTGCGGTACAGGTTGCCGCCGGAAATCGCCGACAGGAAACTGCCGAACAACCCGCCGGCCAGCTCCGCCGAGAACAGCACCGGTACCTCGCAGGTCGGCACCGGACGTGCGCCCAGGCGCGCCGCCGCACGCTGCGCAGCGCGACGCCCGATACTCTGCGGATCGGCCAGCAGCTCGCCCTGGCGGTTCACGTCATACCAGTAGTCACGCTGCATCTGCCCGTCACCTTCGGCGATCATCACGCAGCTCAGGCTGTGGCGGGTGGAGGCGTAGCCACCGATGAAGCCGTGGCTGTTGCCGTACACCCGGCATCCCTGGTGGGTGCTGAGTGTGGTGCCATCGGCGTTCTTGATGCGGGCATCGGTGTCGAACGCCGCGGCTTCGCAGGCCAGGGCCTTTTCGATGGCCTGCTCGGGGGTGATGTCCCAGGCATGATAGAGGTCGAAGTCCTGCAGGTCACGGGCCATCAGGGCCGGGTCGGCCAGGCCCGAGCATTCGTCCTCGGAGGTGTGCTTGGCGATGGCCAGGGCCGCCGCCACGGTTTCGCGGATGGCATCGCTGCCACTGGCCGAGGTGCTTGCCGAGCCCTTGCGCTGGCCCACATACAGGGTGATGCCGAAGCCCTGGTCGCGGTTGAACTCCACCGTCTCCACCTCGCGCTGGCGCACCGAGGTCGACAACCCCTGCTCCAGCGATACGGCCACTTCGCAGGCGCTGGCGCCCTGGCGCCGGGCTTCGGCGATGATCTGTTCGACCTGTTCCTGCAACGCCGGCAGGGCCTGCGGACCTACGCTCTGGACTGCACTCATGGTTTTCTCCACTCAAATTCTGCGTTCGGCTCGGGTCAATCTACGACCGGACCGGACAAGCGGCCCCCGACTGGTTATCATGGCGGCGATTCTCAGCGGACTGCCCCCATGGTTGATTCTTACGACACCGCCTTCGACGGCGAAAAAAGCAAAACCCAAATCAAGCGCGAGATGCAGGCGCTGGTTGATATGGGCGAGCGCCTTACCACGCTCAAGCCCGATATCCTGGCCAAACTGCCCTTGACCGACGAACTGCGCGCGGCCCTGGAAGAGCACAAGCGGCACACCGCGAACGAAGCCAAGCGCCGTCACAAGTCGTTCATCGGCAAGCTGATGCGCGACCAGGACATCGACGCGATCCTCGCGCTGCTCGACCAGCTCGACGCCTCTTCACGCCAGTACAACGAACGCTTCCACAACCTCGAACGCTGGCGCGACCGGCTGATCGGCGGCACCGACGACGTACTGGAGAAGTTCGTCCAGGAATACCCGGACGCCGATCGCCAGCAGCTGCGCTCGCTGATCCGCCAGGCCCAGCACGAGCTGGCGCGCAACAAGGCGCCCACCGCCAGCCGCAAGATCTTCAAGTACATCCGCGACCTCGACGAAATCCAGCGCGGCCTGCGCTGATTCTCGCCACCGGGCAGGCACCCTGCCCGCCCGGTTCCATGCTCATGCGCCCGTGCCACCCACGGTGATCGCATCGATCTTCAGGGTCGGCTGGCCAACGCCCACCGGCACCGACTGCCCATCCTTGCCACAGGTACCCACACCACTGTCCAGCGACAGGTCGTTGCCGACCATCGACACCCGGCTCATGGCCTCGGGGCCGTTGCCGATCAGCGTCGCACCCTTGACCGGCGCGGTGATCTTGCCGTCTTCGATCAGGTAAGCCTCGCTGGTGGAGAACACGAACTTGCCGCTGGTGATGTCCACCTGGCCACCGCCGAGGTTGGCGCAGTAGATGCCACGCTTGACCGAGGCGATGATCTCCGCCGGGTCGCTTTCGCCGGCGCGCATGTAGGTGTTGGTCATGCGTGGCATCGGCAGGTGCGCATACGACTCGCGCCGCCCGTTGCCGGTGACTGCCATGCCCATCAGGCGGGCATTGAGCTTGTCCTGCATGTAGCCCTTGAGAATGCCGTTCTCGATCAGTGTGGTGCATTCGGTCGGGGTGCCTTCGTCATCCACGCTCAACGAACCGCGGCGCCCTTCGAGGGTGCCGTCGTCGACGATGGTGCACAGGCTGGACGCGACCTTCTCGCCCAGGTGGCCACTGTAGGCCGAGCTGCCCTTGCGGTTGAAATCGCCCTCCAGGCCATGCCCGACCGCCTCGTGCAGCAGCACACCGGACCACCCGGCGCCCATCACCACCGGCAAGGTGCCGGCCGGTGCCGGAATGGCCTCGAGATTGACCAGTGCCTGGCGCAGCGCCTCGCGGGCAAAACCCATCACCCGCTCGTCGGTGAAGTAGCGGTAGTCGGTGCGCCCGCCGCCGCCATGCCCACCACGTTCGCGACGGCCATTCTGCTCGACGATCACACTGACGTTGAAGCGCACCAGCGGCCGCACGTCGGCCGCCAGGCTGCCATCGGCAGCGGCCACCAGAATGCGCTCCCACACCCCGGCCATGCTCACGCTGACCTGCTGGATACGCGGGTCCAGGGCACGCGTGGCCACGTCGACACGCTTGAGCAGCTCGACCTTCTCGGCGCGGCTGAGCACATCCAGCGGGTTGCCCGGCGCATACAGCGCGGTCACGTCCTGGCTCTTGAAGGCCTGCACGCTGCCATTCTGGCCGGCGCGGGAAATGGAGCGCGCGGCGCGTGCAGCGGAAGTCAGGGCTTCGAGGTTGATCGCGTTGCTGTAGGCAAAGCCGGTCTTTTCACCAGACTGGGCGCGTACCCCGACCCCCTGGTCGAGGTTGAAGCTGCCTTCCTTGACGATGCCGTCTTCAAGCGCCCAGGACTCTGAAATCTGGCCCTGGAAGTACAGGTCGGCGGCGTCGATTCCCGGCCCGGCCAACTCGCCCAGCACCGATTGCAGGCTGTCGAGGGTCAGGCCGCCCGGCGCCAGCAGGTGATCGCTGACAGTGGATAACAACTCGCTCATAGTCACTCCGAGGTGTGCGCAGGCCGCAATGCGTCCTGCGAAAAAAAGCGCCGGTGCGAGGCCACCGGCATCCGCGCCCGAATGGACGCCTGTTCGCTGCTGTCGCGGGGCGCCAGCAGCACCGCTTCACCGCTGGCCTGCTGGGCAACGATACGCCCCCAGGGGTCGACGATGGCGGCATGGCCATGGGTTTCCCGTGGCCCCGGGTGCGTGCCGCCCTGGGCGGCCGCCAATACGTAACACTGTGTCTCTATGGCCCTGGCGCGAATCAGCACGTCCCAATGGGCCGCACCGGTTACTGCAGTAAAGGCTGCCGGTGCACTGATCAGTTCGGCCCCGGCCGCACGCAGCGCGCTGTACAGCTCGGGAAAGCGCAGGTCGTAGCACACGCTCAGGCCCAGGCGCCCCACCGGGGTATCGGCCACCACCACCCGCGCGCCGTGGGCATAATCGTCCGACTCGCGGTAGCGGCCACGGTTGTCGGCCACATCCACATCGAACAGATGCAATTTGTCGTAGCGGGCCACCTGCTCGCCGTGCTCGTCGACCAGCAGGGAGCAGGCATGGGCTTTGGCCTCGGGCCGGTCGAGCGGCGGCAGCGGCAAGGTGCCCGCTACAATCCATAACCTGAGGTCGCGGGCGGCCTGTTTCAACCATGGCAGGATCGGCCCCTCCCCCAGCGCCTCGGCCCGGCCGATGGCGGCGCTGTCGCGCCGGCCCATGGCAGCGAAGTTTTCCGGCAGCACCGCCAGCCGCGCGCCCCCTTCGGCAGCCCGCTCCAGCAGGGCACGGGCCCGCGCCAGGTTGCCCGGCACATCGTCCTGGCTGACCATCTGAATAACCGCTGACGTCATGTCCATGTTCTAGCGCGACTTCTCGAAAGGTTTGATAAAGCTAATCTTAGGCTCTTTCCACGGGCCCTCGACGCGGTAATGCACACTGGCATAGCGCGCCACCCGATCCCCCAGCAGCCGGTCCACCAGGAACAGCGCCCCGCCCACCGCTGGCGCGCCTACGATCAGCGCCGCCAGGGGCAGGTTGTTGGTCACCGGCAAGGTCACCTGCAAGGTCGCATCGACCCGGTCCCGAACCATGTCCAGGGTGCCATCGAGCTCGAGGTTGCTGGACGGGCCGGTCAGGCTGATCGGCTCGCGCGTCACATACACCCCCTCGCTTGCCACCAGCAGGCCCTTGACCCGGTCGTAGCTCAGGCCCTTGTCGAGCAGGTCGGAGAAGTCCAGGCGCAGGCGCCGGCCGATCGAGTTGAAATTGAGCAGGCCGAACACGCGCAAGGCCTGCGCTCCGCCTTCCACTTCGACGAACTGCCCCTTGCGCAGCAAGGCATCAAGGTTGCCGGAGAAGTGCTTGAGGCTGACCCAGGCCGGCGACCCGTGCCAGCGTCCGTCCACGTCCAGGCGGAAGTCGCGGCTGGTCACCGTCGGCGCGAAGCCCCAGGCGGTCAGCACATCGGCCAGGTTCTTGCCTTCCAGGCGCCCCTTGTACCAGCTGTCGCTGCGCCCCGGCGTGCCTTCCCAGGTGGCGGTGCCATCGATCGCCAGGCCCTTGAGGTTCAGGTCCAGGTCGTTCAGGGCCACGCCCTTGGAGGTGGGACGGGTTTTCAGCGCGACGCTGCCGAGCAGATCATCGCCAAGGAACAGCCTGCCGATGCTCAGGTCGATCGCCGGGATCTTGCGCGGGTCGACATCGGCCAGCGGGTCCGGTCCGTCCACTGCGCTGGCGTCGGCCGGGTCGGACGGCGGCAGGTGGAGGGTCGGCAGGTTGATCACGATCGGGGCGCCCTTGGCATCGGGCAGGCGGGCCGTGCCGATGACCTCCTTGCTGTCCAGGCGCAGGTTCCAGAAGTTGCTCCCGCGGTCCAGGCGTACCACTGCCTGGTTGAGGGTCTGGCCAAAGCCCTTGAGCTGGCCGATGCTCACGTCCACGCTGTTGAGCACCTGCCGGGCATTGCCACCCGGATCGTCACCGGCCATCTGCTCGAACTGCTTCTGCCAGGGCTCAATGTCCAGCTGGGCGAGCCGGCCACGCACCCGCAGGCCCTGACCGGCCGGCAGTTGCGCAGTGCCGTTGCCCAGCAGCAGCTCACCGCGCCCCTGGCCGAGCTTGCCGGCAGGCGCGGCATAGGCCAGCCTGGCGACGTCGGCGTAGGCCACATCGAAGCGATGTTGCGGCCCTTGCAGGTTCATCTTGAACTGCGTGGCCCGGGTTTCGCTGACCGCCTTGCCGAACGGCGCCGGCAGGTCCACTTTCAGGCCCTTGAGGGTAGAGTCGATGCTCAGCTGGTTTTCGCGGCTGCCGACACTGACCTGCAACTGGTAGGGGATTTCTCCGGAGGCTGGCAAGGGCTGGGTGAATTTCAGCCAGTCGGTCAGCGCCTTCAAGGCGATCTGGCCCTTGGCGGCGATACGGGTCTGCAGTTGCCCAGGCTGCCCCTCGGCAAAGATCTGTGCGCTGATGGGCTTGTCGAAGGCGCGCGCGGTGATGTTCTGGCCGCTGAGCCCCTTGTCGAAGTCGAAGCGGAAAGTGCCGTTCAACTGGCTCAGCTCAAGCGGCGGTTCACTCAGCTTCAGGCGCGCCTGTTCGGTGCTGAAGTCCACCAGCACCTTGGGCTGCTGGCCGTGCTCCAGGGGGATATCGAGCTTGAGCTTGCCCTGCAGCGGGCCCTCGCCTTCCCAGCCGGCGAAGGTCGGGCCGGTACCGATCGGCGCGTCCTGCAGGATCTTCACCCCGTCGGCCAGGCGCCCGTCGAACTCTCCGTTCAGGTACAGGTGGGTATGCTCGCCTTCGTTCACATGGGGAATGTTCACGTCCACATTGCGCACCCGGGTGCCGAGCAACTGGCCGCTGCGCGCCTTGACCCGCACACCGGTGTCCTCGATGAACACGTCGCCATCGACCTTGCTCACGTGGGGCCAGCCGGGCTGGAAGTCCAGTTCGGCGTCATGCACCTTGAAGAACAGGCTGATGCTGCGCGACTCGGGGGTCGCGCCGTGGTGCAGCGAGCCCTGGTACTGGAAGTAGCCTTCATCCACCGCGCCCTTGAGGATTGCGGTGCGCAACCAGTGGTCCAGCGCAGGGCTGAGCACTTCGGGCAGGTACTTGGCGGTGTAGCGGCCATCGCCGTCGACCAGGCCCACACGCAGGTCCATGTAGTCTTCGCGTGCATCGTCGAACAGCAGCCGGATCAGGAAGTCGCCGGCAATCCTGCCCTCGTCACCCAGCACCTTAAGGTACGGCGCAACCAGGGTGAAACCCTCGGAGTCCAGTCGCCAGGTCAGGCGTGCATTGGCCTTCAGGTAATGCCAGGGGTCGGCGAAGATCGGCGTCAGGTGCAGCATGAACTTGTCGGTGTCCAGGCGCAGTTCGCCCTGGCCCAGGTCGCCGCTGATGCTGCCGCTGACATTCCCGGCAGCCGGGGCGCCGTGGTAGGCATTGAAGCCGACGCGGTCCAGGTTGGCTGCAAAGTTCAGGCGCTGATCGCCTTCGGCCCTGGGCCGCACGTCCAGGCGCACATTGCGCAGGCCGCCAGTGACCTTGAGGCCCTCGACCACGGCCATGCCCGCCTCCGGCAGCGGCGCGAGCGCCTGGATCAGCGGGGTCAGCGGGGTCAAATCGAGGCGGTCGGCCTGGATTGCCCACACTTCATCGGCCGGCTCGGTGGCGGCGCTCTGCCTGAGTTGAACGTGGGATTCCCAGCGGGTGTCGCCCAGGCTCATGGCCAGGGAATCGAGCACCACGTCAAAGCCCTTGTCGCTACGCCTGAACCAGGCATTGAGCGCCAGGTTCTCGACCTTTACCGCCTTGCGACCGGCATGCGCACCCTTGAGCTGCGGCGCGTTGAGGCGCAGCGTCGCGGTCTGCAACTGGCCTTTGCCCCACCCTACCCAGGCCTCGCCACCGGCACGCAGTTCGCTGGCCGTGTACGGGCCCAGCAGCCGCGCCGGCACCCATTTGGCCCAGTCGCTCTGTGGCAGGCTGAGGTAGGCATCCACCGCACCGTCGCGCCACTGGTCGGCGCGCACGCGGCTGCGCAGGCTCAGGCTCATCGGCTGGCCGTCGGGCAGGGTCAGGCGCGCATCCAGGCGCTGGCGCACGCTGCCGGTCTGCAGCCCGAGGCTCACATAGGTCAGGGTCATCGGCTCATGCGCGAACGGCTCCAGGGTCACCTGGCTGTCGAGCACCGACACCTTCGCCACCACCTGGCTGCGTTCGAGCAACTGCTGTACATCCAGTGGCTGATCGTCCTGCACCGGCAGACCCTTGAGGCTCCAGTGACCGTTTTCATCTTCGTGCAGGTTCAGTTGCAGGCCGCCCAGTTCGACCTGGGCCAGGCGGACCTGACGCTGCATCAGGCTGGCCCACAGGTCAGGCACCACCTTGACCTCGTCCAGGCGCAAGGCGCCGGCGCCTTCGCCCAGCTGCACGTCGCGCACGCGCAACACCGGCGCAAGGCCGCTCCAGCGGCCTTCCAGGGCACCGATATGCACCGGCATGCCCAGTGCGGCCTCGGCCTTCTGCTCTACCTCGGCGCGGTACTCGGCAACCAGTGGCACCAGCTCGCGGCCAAGGCTGACGTACAACGCCACCAGCACGGCAAGCAAGGCGCACAGGCCAAGCCCCCAACGGGTCAAGATGCCCAGAACGCGGATCAGACGCTCCATGGCAAGGGCTCCCCGTGTGGTCCGTTAACTATGGCCCGGTACGCGCAGTTTTCCAGCGCAGGGTAGGTTTCAACGCGAGTCAGAGCAGCACCACATCGTATTGTTCCTGGGAATACATGGACTCCACCTGGAAGCGGATGGTTCGCCCGATGAATGCCTCCAGCTCCGCCACGTTGCCCGATTCCTCGTCGAGCAGGCGGTCCACCACCTTCTGGTTGGCCAGCACCCGGTAGCCTTCGGCCTGGTAGGCGCGGGCCTCGCGCAGGATCTCGCGGAAAATTTCGTAACAGATGGTCTCAGGGGTCTTCAGCTTCCCGCGGCCCTGGCAACTGGCGCATGGTTCGCACAGCACCTGTTCAAGGCTTTCGCGGGTGCGCTTGCGGGTCATCTGCACCAGCCCCAGCTCGGTGATGCCGATGATGTTGGTCTTGGCGTGATCACGTTCCAGCTGTTTTTCCAGGGTACGCAGTACCTGGCGCTGGTGCTCTTCGTCTTCCATGTCGATGAAGTCGATGATGATGATGCCGCCGATGTTGCGCAGGCGCAGCTGGCGGGCAATCGCCGTGGCAGCCTCCAGGTTGGTCTTGAAGATGGTCTCTTCGAGGTTGCGGTGGCCGACGAAGGCCCCGGTGTTGACGTCGATGGTGGTCATCGCCTCGGCCGGGTCGACCACCAGGTAGCCACCGGACTTGAGCGGCACCTTGCGCTCCAGCGCACGCTGGATCTCGTCCTCGACGCCATACAGGTCGAAGATCGGCCGCTCCCCCGGGTAGTGCTCCAGGCGGTCGGCGATTTCCGGCATCAGCTCGGCGACGAACTGCGTGGTCTTCTGGAAGGTTTCCCGTGAATCGATGCGGATCTTCTCGATCTTGGGGTTGACCAGGTCGCGCAGGGTACGCAGGGCCAGGCCCAGGTCTTCGTAGATTTCGGTGGGTGCGCCAACGGTCTTGATCTGGGCGCCGATCTGGTCCCACAAGCGACGCAGGTAGCGGATGTCCATGACGATCTCGTCGGCGCCGGCGCCCTCGGCCGCGGTGCGCAGGATGAACCCGCCGGCGTCCTGGATGTTTTCCTGGGCGATGCAGTCGGTGACCACCTGCTTGAGCCGCTCGCGTTCGCCTTCGTCCTCGATCTTGAGCGAGATGCCCACATGGCTGGTACGCGGCATGTACACCAGATAGCGCGACGGGATCGACAGCTGGGTAGTCAGGCGTGCGCCCTTGGAGCCGATCGGGTCCTTGGTCACCTGCACCACCAGGCTCTGGCCTTCGTGCACCAGGGCACTGATGGTCTCGACACTGGCGCCTTCGCGCTGGGAGATTTCCGAGGCGTGGATGAACGCCGCGCGCTCCAGGCCGATGTCGACGAACGCCGCCTGCATGCCGGGCAGCACCCGCACCACCTTGCCTTTGTAGATGTTGCCGACGATGCCCCGCCGCTGGGTGCGCTCGACGTGCACCTCCTGAAGAACACCGTTCTCCACCACCGCCACGCGTGATTCCATCGGCGTGATATTGATCAGAATCTCTTCACTCATGGCAGGCTCTCGTCAAAGGTCTTCAGCTAATGATGGATTGCCCGGCGGTCGCTGGCGAGCAATTAAAGGGGTACGGGCAGTTCCTCGCTCAACGGGGCGGCAGGCCTTGCCAGCAGGGAATGGCAAATTGCTCCAGCAGCTCGGCGGTTTCGCTCAACGGCAAGCCGACCACCGCCGAGTAGCTGCCCTGCAGCGCCTTGACGAAAATTGCCGCCAGGCCCTGGATCGCGTAGCTGCCGGCCTTGTCCTGCGGCTCGCCGCTGGCCCAGTAGGCCAGGGCCTGTTCGGGGCTGATGGGGCGCAGGCTGACGCGGCTGGCAACGTTCACGCTCAGGCAGCGCTCGCCATCGGTCACCGCCACTGCCGTCAGCACGTCGTGCTCGCGTCCGGACAATGCGGCCAGCATGGCCAGGGCGTCGGCCTGCCCCTGCGGCTTGCCGAGGATCTGCCCGTCGAGCACCACCGCAGTGTCGGCGCCCAGTACCGCCAGGTGCCCTTCCACGCCGCTGGCGCGCAACACCGCCAGGCCGGCAGCCGCCTTCTCGCGCGCCAGGCGCTCGACATAAGCGTCAGCCGGTTCGGCATCCAGAGGGGTTTCATCGATGCTGGCGGCCACCGGGGTGAACGGCACGCCGATCTGGGAGAGCAGCTCACGTCGGCGTGGCGAACCAGAGGCCAGGTACAGCGGGGTCATGTGACGTCTCCGTGTCAGCGTCGGTGGGCAACGCGAATCAGTTGATACTCAGGCGTCGGCGCAGGCCGCGCAAGGCGAAGCTGATCCAGGGCCACAGCAGCGCACTGATCACCGCCGGCCACACCAGCGCCAGGGTCGGCTGGCGGTTGCCGGTCAGGGCGCTGAGCCACAGCTGAACCAGCTGGGCCAGGCCGAAGATCACCAGAATCACCAGGCTCTGCTGCCACATGGGGAACATGCGCAGGCGCTGCTGCAGCGACAGCACCAGGAAGGTGATAAGCACCAGCACCAGAGCGTTCTGCCCCAGCAGCGTGCCGTACAGCACGTCCTCGGCAAGCCCCAGCACGAATGCGGTGGTCATGCCGACCTTGTGCGGCAGGTGCAGCGTCCAGAAGGCCAGCAGCAGGGCCAGCCACAGCGGACGGAAAATCTCCATGAACGGCAGCGTGGGCCACACGCTCAGCAGCAGGCCGATCAGGAAGGTCAACCAGACCACCCAACCGTTGCGGCTACGGGTACTGCTCATCAGTGTCTCTCCCGAGAAGTGGCCGGGGCGGCTGCAGGGGCAGCGGGCGCGGCGGCAGGAGCAGGTGCAGGGGTTGGCGCAGGCGTGCCCGGCGCAGCGGGTGCGGCAGGTGTGCCCGGCGCGGCAGCCGGCATGCTGCCATCGATCGGGCTCTGCGCCTGGCGATCAGCCGCTTCCTGAGCCTGCGCGGCATCGGCGGCGCGCTGTTCGGGGGTACGGCTGTCGGAAAACACCAGCAGCATGTAGCGGCTGCGGTTGAGCGCCGCGGTCGGCACCGCCCGCACGATGGCGAACGGCTGCCCGGAGTCGTGGATCACCTCGCGCACCGTGGCCACCGGGTAGCCGGCCGGGAAGCGCTGGCCCAGGCCGGAACTGACCAGCAGGTCGCCTTCCTTGATGTCGGCGGTATCGGCCACGTGGCGCAGTTCCAGGCGTTCGGGATTGCCGGTGCCGCTGGCAATCGCGCGCAGGCCGTTGCGGTTGACCTGCACCGGAATGCTGTGGGTGGTGTCGGTGAGCAGCAGCACCCGCGAGGTGTACGGCATCAGCTCGACCACCTGGCCCATCAGGCCACGGGCGTCGAGCACCGGCTGGCCCAGCACCACGCCGTCGCGTTCGCCCTTGTTGATCAGGATGCGGTGGGTAAAGGGGTTGGGGTCGACGCCGATCAGCTCGGCCACCTCGACCTTCTCGTTGACCAGCGCCGAGGAGTTGAGCAACTCGCGCAGGCGCACGTTCTGCTCGGTCAGGGCCGCCAGCTTCTGCAGGCGACCTTGCAGCAGCAAGGCTTCGGTCTTGAGTTTCTCGTTCTCGGCGATCAGCTCGGTGCGGCTGCCGAACTGGCTGGCCACGCCCTGCCACATGCGTTGCGGGAAGTCGCTGATGGTATAGGAAGGCATCAGCACCAGCGCCATCTGGCTGCGCAGCGGCTTGAGCAAGGTAAAGCGGGCGTCCACCACCATCAGGGCGATAGACAGCACAACCAGCACAAGCAGGTGCACGCCCAGCGAAGGGCCTTTGGCGAAAAGCGGTTTAATAGGCCGCTCCTCGAAGATTCAGGGGGTCATTCATACGGCAACGCACCGGCCTGCTTGCAGGATGGATGGAAACGACGCCCACACGCGCCACCAGCACATACAGGTAGCACTGTGGGCGCTACCTGTAAACCGGGGGACGGGGTGGGCGGTCAGCAAATCACTCGCTGGAGAGCAGGTCCATGGTGTGTTTGTCCATCATCTCCAGCGCGCGACCGCCGCCACGGGCGACACAGGTCAGCGGGTCTTCGGCGACGATCACCGGCAGGCCGGTTTCCTGGGCCAGCAGCTTGTCCAGGTCGCGCAGCAGCGCACCACCACCCGTCAGCACCAGGCCGCGCTCGGCGATGTCCGAAGCCAGCTCCGGTGGCGATTGCTCCAGGGCGCTCTTGACCGCCTGCACGATGGTCGCCAGCGATTCCTGAAGGGCTTCGAGCACTTCGTTGGAGTTCAGGGTGAAGGCACGTGGCACGCCTTCGGCCAGGTTGCGGCCGCGTACGTCGACTTCACGCACTTCGCCGCCCGGGTAGGCAGTACCGATTTCCTGCTTGATACGCTCGGCGGTGGACTCGCCGATCAGGCTGCCGTAGTTGCGGCGCACGTAGGTGACGATGGCCTCGTCGAAACGGTCGCCACCCACACGCACGGATTCGGCGTACACCACACCATTGAGGGAGATCAGTGCGATTTCGGTGGTACCACCACCAATATCGACGACCATCGAACCACGGGCTTCCTCGACCGGCAGGCCGGCACCGATGGCGGCGGCCATTGGCTCTTCGATCAGGAACACTTCACGGGCACCGGCACCGAGGGCCGACTCGCGAATGGCGCGGCGCTCTACCTGGGTCGACTTGCACGGAACGCAGATCAGCACGCGAGGGCTGGGCTGCAGAAAACTGTTTTCGTGAACCTTGTTGATGAAGTACTGCAGCATCTTTTCGCAGACGCTGAAATCGGCGATCACGCCGTCCTTCATCGGACGAATGGCAGCGATGTTGCCGGGCGTACGGCCGAGCATGCGCTTGGCCTCGGTGCCGACAGCGACGACACTTTTCTGGTTGCCGTGAGTACGAATGGCCACAACCGAAGGCTCATTCAGGACGATACCGCGCTCACGCACGTAAATAAGGGTGTTGGCAGTGCCCAGGTCGATGGAAAGATCGCTGGAAAACATGCCACGCAGTTTCTTGAACATGGGAAAGTGACCCTAGGCAACGCGTGGGTAAAAAAGTGCGGCAAACTCTAACAACGGCGGGGATTTTGGGCAAGGCGCCAATATGTTAAATTGGCAGTTTTTCCGAGCAAGCCAGCACACAATCGCGGCCTTATGACCGTAAATCTGCCAGCATGTTCCTCATTCGCGGACCAATTCCGTTTTTTGTTTTCCCCTGGAGATCCCCATGGCGCTTGAACGCTGCGACGTGGAAAAGATCGCTCACCTGGCCCGCCTGGGCCTCAATGAAGCCGATCTTCCGCGCACTACCGATGCCTTGAACAGTATTCTGGGTTTGGTCGACCAGATGCAAGCGGTCGACACCACTGGCATCGAGCCACTGGCCCACCCCCTTGAAGCCCGTCAGCGCCTGCGTGCCGACGTGGTAACAGAAAGTAACCAGAGAGACAGCTACCAGGCCATCGCCCCGGCGACCGAAAGCGGCCTGTACCTGGTTCCTAAAGTCATCGAGTAAGGGAATAGAGCCTGCCATGCATCAACTGACCCTGGCCGAGATCGCCCGCGGACTCGCCGACAAAGCCTTTTCTGCCGAA
Organism: Pseudomonas sp. PS01300; assembly: GCF_029960155.1. Lineage (NCBI taxonomy): Bacteria > Pseudomonadati > Pseudomonadota > Gammaproteobacteria > Pseudomonadales > Pseudomonadaceae > Pseudomonas > Pseudomonas sp. PS01300. The sequence continues at coordinate 46,645 of NZ_JASCPN010000015.1, forward strand.
GAGCTGACCCGCACGCTGCTGGTGCGCATCCAGCAGCTCGACCCGCAAATCAACAGTTTCATCAGCGTCACCGAAGACCTGGCCCTGGACCAGGCGCGTGCCGCCGACGCCCGCCGTGCTGGCGGTGAAACCGGCGCCCTGCTGGGCGCCCCCATCGCCCACAAGGACCTGTTCTGCACCCAGGGCGTGCGCACCAGCTGCGGCTCGAAGATGCTCGACAACTTCGTCTCGCCGTATGACGCCACCGTGGTCAGCAAGCTGGCCGAGGCCGGCATGGTCACCCTGGGCAAGACCAACATGGACGAGTTCGCCATGGGTTCGGCCAACGAATCCAGCCACTACGGCGCGGTGAAGAACCCGTGGAACCTCGAACACGTGCCGGGCGGTTCGTCCGGCGGTTCGGCCGCCGCCGTGGCCGCGCGCCTGCTGCCGGCCACCACCGGCACCGACACCGGCGGTTCGATCCGCCAGCCGGCGGCGCTGACCAACCTCACCGGCCTCAAGCCGACCTACGGTCGCGTGTCGCGCTGGGGCATGATTGCCTACGCCTCCAGCCTCGACCAGGGTGGCCCGCTGGCGCGTACCGCCGAAGACTGCGCGCTGCTGCTGCAGGCCATGGCCGGTTTCGACGCCAAGGACTCCACCAGCATCGACGAACCGGTGCCCGATTACAGCGCCCCGCTCAACGCCTCGCTGCAGGGCCTGCGCATCGGCCTGCCGAAGGAATACTTCGGTGCCGGCCTGGACCCGCGCATCGCCGACCTGATCCAGGCCAGCGTCAAGGAGCTGGAAAAGCTCGGCGCGGTGGTCAAGCAGATCAGCCTGCCGAACATGCAGCACGCGATCCCTGCGTACTACGTCATCGCCCCGGCCGAAGCTTCGTCCAACCTCTCGCGTTTCGACGGCGTGCGCTTCGGCTACCGCTGCGAAGACCCCAAGGACCTCACCGACCTGTACAAGCGTTCGCGCGGTGAAGGCTTCGGCCCCGAGGTGCAGCGGCGCATCATGGTCGGCGCCTACGCGCTGTCGGCCGGCTACTACGATGCCTACTACCTGCAGGCGCAGAAGATCCGCCGCCTGATCAAGAACGACTTCATGGCCGCCTTCGAAGAGGTCGACGTGATTCTCGGCCCGACCACGCCCAACCCGGCCTGGAAGCTTGGCGCCAAGAACAGCGACCCGGTCGCCGCCTACCTGGAAGACGTCTACACCATCACCGCCAACCTCGCCGGCCTGCCAGGCCTGTCGATGCCGGCCGGTTTTGTCGACGGCCTGCCGGTCGGCGTGCAACTGCTGGCCCCGTATTTCCAGGAAGGCCGCCTGCTCAACGTCGCGCACCGCTATCAGCAAGTGACTGATTGGCACACCCGCGCACCTACCGGCTTCTGAGGGACAGACACATGCAATGGGAAGTTGTGATCGGGCTGGAAATTCATACCCAGCTCGCCACCCAGTCGAAGATTTTCTCCGGCAGCGCCACCACGTTCGGCTCCGAGCCGAACACCCAGGCCAGCCTGATCGACCTGGGCATGCCCGGCGTACTGCCGGTGCTCAACGAAGAAGCCGTGCGCATGGCCTGCATGTTCGGCCTGGCGATCGACGCCGAAATCGGCGAGCACAACGTGTTCGCGCGCAAGAACTACTTCTACCCCGACCTGCCCAAGGGCTACCAGATCAGCCAGATGGAGCTGCCGATCGTCGGCAAGGGCTACCTGGACATCGCCCTTGAAGACGGCACCGTCAAGCGCATCGGCATCACCCGCGCACACCTGGAGGAAGACGCCGGCAAGAGCCTGCACGAAGACTTCAGCGGCGCCACCGGCATCGACCTGAACCGCGCCGGCACGCCGCTGCTGGAAATCGTCTCCGAGCCGGAAATGCGCAGCGCCAAGGAAGCCGTGGCCTACGTCAAGGCGATCCACGCACTGGTGCGCTACCTGGGCATCTGCGACGGCAACATGGCCGAGGGCTCGCTGCGCTGCGACTGCAACGTGTCGATCCGGCCCAAGGGCCAGGTCGAGTTCGGCACCCGCTGCGAGATCAAGAACGTCAACTCGTTCCGCTTCATCGAGAAGGCGATCAACACCGAGGTGCAGCGCCAGATCGAACTGATCGAGGATGGCGGCCGGGTGATCCAGGAAACCCGCCTGTACGACCCGAACAAGGACGAGACCCGCTCCATGCGCAGCAAGGAGGAGGCCAACGACTACCGTTACTTCCCCGACCCGGACCTGCTGCCGGTGGTCATCGAGCCGGCGTTCCTCGACGCCATCCGCGCCACCCTGCCCGAACTGCCGCCACAGAAGCGCGAGCGCTTCCAGAGCCAGTTCGGCCTGTCGGCCTACGACGCCAACGTGCTGGCCTCCAGCCGCGAGCAGGCCGACTACTTCGAGCAGGTGGTCGGTGTGTGTGGCGATGCCAAGCTGGCGGCCAACTGGGTCATGGTCGAGCTGGGCAGCCTGCTGAACAAGCTGGGCCTGGAGATCGACCAGGCGCCGGTCAGCGCCGCGCAACTGGGCGGCATGCTGCAGCGCATTCTGGACAACACCATCAGCGGCAAGATCGCCAAGGTGGTGTTCGAGAAGATGGCCGCCGGTGAAGGCGATGCCGACCAGATCATCGAGGCCGAAGGCCTGAAACAGGTGACCGACACCGGCGCGATCGAGAAGGTGCTGGACGAAGTGCTGGCGGCCAACGCCGAGCAGGTCGAGCAGTACCGCGCGGCGGACGAGGCCAAGCGCGGCAAGATGTTCGGCTTCTTCGTCGGCCAGGCGATGAAGGCGTCCAAGGGCAAGGCCAACCCGCAACAGGTGAACCAATTGCTCAAGAGCAAGCTCGAAGGCTGAACCGCGTCGCCTGCATTCGCCGGCAACGCCGGCTCCTACAAGGACGCACCAATCCCTGCAGGAGCCGGCGTTGTCGGCGAAGGCCACACCACGGAGTAACCGGATACATGTGGCGTTCCCTCAGCGCACTGCTCGCGCTTTTCACCCTGCTCGCCGGCTGTGCCAGCCACACCCTCGACCCCCGCGGTTACGACCAGACCGGCACTGCCTCCTATTACGGTTCCCGCCATCACGGCAAACGCACCGCCAGTGGCGAACCCTTCGACCAGCACGGCCTGACCGCCGCCCATCGCAGCCTGCCCTTCGGCACCCGCGTGCAGGTCACCAACCTCGCCAACGACCGCCGCGTCGTGGTACGCATCAACGACCGCGGCCCGCATACCCGGGGTCGACTCATCGACCTGTCACGCGCCGCCGCCGACCAACTGGGCATGCTCCGTAGCGGAACCGCGCGGGTACGGGTACAAAGTCTCAGCAACTGACCCTGCTTCGGAGCACGACCATTTTCGACCTGGCCGCTTTACCCACCTTCAGCCTGCTGCAACTGGCCCTGGGCCTGCTGCTGCTGATCACCGGCGCCGAACTGCTGGTGCGCGCCGCCCTGCGCCTGGCCGCCAGCCTGCAGGTGCGTCCGCTGATCATCGGCCTGAGCCTGGTGGCCTTCGGCAGCAGCGCCCCGCAACTGACCGTGAGCCTGCAGGCGGCCTACACCGGCGCACCCGACGTGGCGGTGGGCAGCGTGATCGGCAGCAACATCTTCAACGTGCTGGTCACCCTGGGCCTGGCCGCCCTGATCATCCCCCTGCGCGTTTCGCGGCAACTGGTACGCCTGGATATCCCGCTGATGATCGGCGCCAGCCTGCTGGTGTACCTGCTGGCCCTGGACGAACGCATCGGCCGCCTCGAAGGCGCCCTGCTGCTGCTCGGGCTGGTTGCCTACCTGGCCATCCTGTGGCACCAGTCACGCCACCACGCACGCACCTACCCCGCCCCCGGCCCGCGGCCGCAGCGTGGCGTCGGCTTCTGGTTCGGCACCCTGGCACTGATGCTCACCGGCCTGGGCCTGCTGAGCCTGGCCGGGCACCTGTTGCTGGAGGCAGCAGTGGAAGTGGCCGTAGACCTGGGCCTGTCGGAGCGGGTGATCGGCCTGACCGTGGTGGCGGTATGCACCTCGCTGCCGGAGCTGGCCACCTCGCTGATCGCCGCCTTGCGCGGCGAGCGTGAAATCGCCGTGGGCAACGTGATCGGCAGCAACCTTTTCAACCTGCTGGCGGTGCTCGGGCTGACCGCGCTGGTGGCCCCGGTGCCGCTGTCGATCTCGCCCAACGCGCTGGCCTTCGACCTGCCGGTGATGCTCGGCGTGGCCGTGCTGACCCTGCCGGTGTTCTATTCCGGCTACCGCGTCACCCGCGCCGAAGGTCTGGTGTTCCTGTGTCTTTACCTGGCCTATGGTCTGCACGTGGTGGCCTTCACCACCGGCATGCCGCTGGCCAACCGTCTGGAGCAGCTGATGCTGCTTTATGTCCTGCCGACGCTGGCGGTGGTGCTGATGTACACCACCGTGCGCGCCTGGCGCCGCCAACACTAAGGAAAACAACATGGGCGAGAGCAACAAAACCGGCGAACAGGTTCGCCGCCAGGTCATGGGCGATGCATTCGTGGACCGTGCACTGGGCAATGCCACCGAGTTCACCGAGCCGCTGCAGGCGTTCGTCAACGAGCACGCCTGGGGCAGCGTGTGGAGCCGCGAAGGCCTGCCGCTGAAAACCCGCAGCCTGATCACCCTGGCGGCGCTGACCGCGCTCAAGTGCCCGCAGGAGCTCAAGGGCCACGTGCGTGGCGCCCTGAACAACGGCTGTACGGTGGAAGAGATTCGCGAGGCGTTGCTGCATTGCGCCGTGTACGCCGGCGTACCGGCGGCGATCGATGCGTTTCGCGCCGCCCAGGAAGTGATCGACAGCTACCAGCAGGGCTGACCGATCACCCCGCAGGGCCGTCAGCCGGCGACGGCGGCGGCCTTCTGCCCCTTCTTCTTGAGCCAGAACGCCACGCCCAGGGTGGCGATCCAGGCCGGAATCAGCAGTACCGAGATGCGGATCGGCGGGGTCAGGTACATCACCACCAGAATCAGCACGATGAACGCCAGGCACAGGTAATTGGTCACCGGGTGCCCCCAGCTCTTGTAGAAGGTCGACTCGCCGGCAGCGATCTTGGCCTTGCGAAACTTCAGGTGGGTGATGCTGATGCTCGCCCAGTTGATCACCAGTGCCGACACCGCCAGCGCCATCAGCAGGCCGAAGGCTTCGCCCGGCATCAGATAGTTGATCAGCACGCACAGGCCGGTGGCCACCGCCGATACGCCCAGCGCCGCCAGCGGCACGCCACGACGGTTGATCTTGAGCAGTGCCCGCGGCGCATCACCCTGGCTGGCCAGGCCGAACAGCATGCGGCTGTTGCAGTACACGCAGCTGTTGTACACCGACAGCGCGGCAGTCAGCACCACCACGTTGAGAATGGTGGCCACCAGGTTGCTGTCCAGGTTGTGGAAGATCATCACGAACGGGCTGCCGCCCTGCACCACCTTCTGCCAGGGGTACAGCGACAGCAGCACCGCCAGTGCGCCGATGTAGAAGATCAGGATGCGGTACACCACCTGGTTGGTCGCGCGTGGAATGCTGTAGCGCGGGTTGTCCGCCTCGGCCGCGGTGATGCCGACCAGCTCCAGCCCGCCGAAGGAGAACATGATCACCGCCATCGCCATCACCAGCCCGGTGATGCCATTGGGGAAGAACCCGCCGTACTGCCACAGGTTGGCCACGCTGGCATCCGGCCCGCCGCTGCCGCTGGCCAGCAGCCAGGCGCCGAAGCCGATCATGCTGACGATGGCGATCACCTTGACCAGCGCGAACCAGAATTCCAGCTCGCCGTACACCTTGACCTGGGTGAGGTTGATCAGGTTGATCGCCACGAAGAAGATCGCTGCAGTGGCCCAGGTGGGGAAGTCCGGCCACCAGTACTGCACGTAGATACCCACCGCCGTCAGTTCGGCCATGCCCACCAGCACATAGACCACCCAGTAGTTCCAGCCCGAGACGAAGCCGGCGAACTCGTTCCAGTAGCGGTGCGCAAAGTGGCTGAAGCTGCCCGCCACCGGTTCCTCGACCACCATCTCACCCAGCTGGCGCATGATGAAAAAGGCCATCAGGCCGGCGATGGCGTAGCCCAGCAGCACGGCAGGGCCTGCCATCTGGATGGTCTGGGCGATGCCCAGGAACAACCCGGTGCCGATGGCGCCGCCCAGCGCGATCAACTGGATGTGACGGTTCTTCAGGCCGCGATGCAAACGCTCGGGCGTGATCTGGTCTTGCATGAAGTGTCCTCAGGCAGGGAGGCCGTTATTTTGAGTGTGGGCGACAGGATCTAGATCCAGCCGCCCCACTGCAAGATAAATATGCCGATATTCGTCGTAACTGCGGCCATCAGCGTGGTAATCACGATGATCGAGGCGGCCAGCTGGTGATTGCCGTTGGCCGCGCGCGCCATCACGTAGCTGGACGCGGCGGTGGGGCTGGCGATGTACAGGAACAGCACCCCCAGCTCCGCGCCGCGAAAGCCGCACAACCAGGCACCGAAGGTGGCCAGCAGCGGCAGCCACACCATCTTTACCAGGCTGGCGCTCAGCGCCATGCGCCCGCTGGCGTGCAACGAGGCCATCGACAGCGTGCCGCCGATGCAGATCAGCGCCAGCGGCAGGGTCATCTGCGCCAGGTAGTCACCGGAGGTCAGCAGCCAGTTGGGCAGCCCCACCTTGGCATACGCCAGCACGCCGGCCACCAGCACACTGATGATCAGCGGGTTGCGCAGGATGCTCTTGAGGATGCTCCAGGGGTCGGACTTGATGGTCGGGCTGTACACCGCCAGCACCACGGCCGACAGCGAGTTGTAGAGCAGGATCACCAGCCCGGCCAGCACCGCGCCGATGGAGATGCCATGATCGCCGTACATGCTCCCGGCCAGCGCCAGGCCGATGACCGCATTGTTGCCGCGAAAGCCGCCCTGGGCGTAGATGCCGCGATCTTCACGCGGGCAGCGCCAGATCGCGATCAGCCAGGCCAGGCCGAAACTGCCCAGGGTGGCGACGGTGAAGTAGAGCAGCAGCGAGGGCTGGACCGCCGCCTCGAGATCGGCGTGGTAGATACCCAGAAACAGCAGCGCCGGCATGCTCACGTTGAACACCAGGGCCGAGGCGGTCTGGATGAAGCTGTCGTTGATGGCGTTGATGCGGCGCAGCAGCACGCCCATGAACATCATCGCGAACACCGGCGCGGTGATGTTCAGGGTCTGGAGAAAAAGGGCGAGCATGCAGGTGGTCCCGTCGGCGTCGTTAGGGAGCTAATCATACGTCAACCTTGGGGCTGCCATGCAGCCCCTTCGGCGCCAGTGCCGGCGCCATCAGGTTCACACCGACCACGTAGGAGCCGGCCTTGCCGGCGAAGAGGCCCTGAGGTTCAGCGCCGAACCGGGCGCTTCTGCAATTTGCGCTGCAGGGTACGCCGGTGCATGCCCAGCGCCCGCGCCGTGGCCGAGATATTGCCCTCATGCTCGGTCAGCACACGCTGGATGTGCTCCCACTGCAGGCGGTCCACCGACATCGGGTTTTCCGGTACCAGCGTGTCCAGGTCGGCGTGCTCGGACGCCAGCGCCGCCAGCACGTCGTCGGCATCGGCCGGCTTGCACAGGTAATTGCAGGCGCCGCGCTTGATCGCCTCCACCGCGGTGGCAATGCTCGAATAGCCGGTGAGGATCACCACGCGCATCTCCGGGTCCAGCTCCAGCAGCTTGGGCAGCAGCACCAGCCCGGAGTCGCCCTCCATCTTCAGGTCCAGCGTGGCGTAGTCCGGCACGTCCTGCTGGGCAATCTGCAGGCCCTCTTCGGCAGAACCCGCCGTGCTCACGCGAAACCCGCGCCGGCTCATGGCCCGGGCCATCACCCGGGTAAACGTGGCGTCGTCATCCACCAGCAGCAGGTGCGGCAGCTCTTCGCCTTCAGCCTGAATTTCATCACTCATCACACGTCTCCTCGCGCGTCACGCGGCAGGCGCAGCTCGGTGAGCGTACCGCCTTCCTCATGACTATAGAGTTTTACCGAGCCGCCAGCACGGGTCACGCTGGCCTTGCTCAAGAACAGGCCCAGGCCGAAGCCCTTGCCCTTGGTGGTAAAGAAGGGTTTGCCGATCTGCTCGGCGATCGCCACCGGCACGCCGGGGCCATGGTCGCGAATGCTGATCACGATGTCCTCGGCGTCCCAGTCCAGGTACACCTCCAGGTCAGTGGGGCAGGCATCGGCTGCATTGTTCAACAGGTTCAGCAGGGCCTGGGTCAGGTCCGGCGGCGGCGCCAGGCGCGGCACCGTACCCTGGCCCAGGCGCTGGAAGCGATAGCTGGCCTCGGGGCGCATCAGGTGCCAGCGGTTGAGCGCCTCGTCCAGCCAGAAGCTCGCCTCCTGCTCCTGCACCGCCATGCGCCGGTTGGCCTCGGCGGCGCGCACCAGGTTCTGCAAGGTGTGCTTGCACTGCTTGACCTGCTCCTGCAGCGTCTCCAGGTCTTCCTGCAGCAGCGGGTCGGTGTGGTCCTGGCGCATCTCGTTGATCAGCACGCTCATGGTCGCCAGCGGCGTGCCCAGCTCATGGGCGGCACCGGCGGCCTGGGTGGCCACGGCCAGCAGTTGCTGGTCGCGCAGGCCTTCCTCGCGGCGCTGGGCCTGGAACTGCTGCTGGCGACGCAGCTCTTCGGCCATCTTGGCGGCAAAGAAGGTGATCACCCCGGCGGCCAGGGCAAAACTCAGCCACATGCCGTAGATCTGCATCTTCTCGCGGGCCATGGGGAAGGTTTCGAGCGGGAAGTACTGCACCAGCAGCAGGGTGTAGGCCACCAGCGCAATGCCCGACAGAATCAGCGAATACAGCCATGGCAGCGTCACCGCGGCAATCGCCAGGGGCACCAGGTAATAGGACACGAAGGGGTTGGTCGAGCCCCCGGAAAAATACAGCAGCGCACTGTGGATCAGCAGGTCGCAGGCCAGCTGCACCGCATACTCCAGCTCGGTGACCGGCAGCGAGGTGCGCAGCCGGATGGCCGTGAGCACGCACAGCACCATGGAGAACCCCAGGGTGATGCTCAGCGCCAGCCACGGCAGTGGCAGCAGTTCGGTCCAGTAGGCGACCGCCACCGAACCGGCCTGGGCGGCCAGCACCAGGGTGCGGATGAAGGTCAGGCGCCAGAGGTTCTGACGTGTGGCAGACAGCATGAGTACGGGGGCGAGCATGAGCTCTCCTGATGAGTGCTCCAGGTGAATCGTGGCGAGTATACCCAAGCTGCACCCCGCGCTGCAGCAATGCGGCAAAGCGCCACAGGCACACCGGCATCGATGATGGCTTTTTGAACCTCGTCGGTTTGTACGAGTCTGATGGGGTCTGCGTGGTCGGGATCGACCGCCGCCACGCCTCAATTTCAAGGAGTTGCCCATGCACACTGTGTCTCGCGCCAGTACCACCCTCGTCCTCGCGACCGGCCTGTTTGCCAGCTTTGCGGCACTGGCCGACGAGCCTCGCTACAACCAGGTTTCACTGCGCGCCGAAGCCAGCAAGGAAGTCGCCCGCGACCTGATGGTCGTGACCCTGTACACCGAGGCGCAGAACACCGACCCGGCCAAGCTGGCCAACGAGATCACCACCAGCATGAACAAGGCGCTGGAAAAGGCCCGTGCGGTCAAGGACGTCAAGCTCAGCCAGGACAGCCGCAACAGCTACCCGATCTACGACAACAAGAACCAGAAGATCACCGGCTGGCGCGAACGTGCCGAGCTGCGCCTGGAAAGCGCGAACTTCCCGGCGCTGTCCAAGCTCACCGGCGAGCTGCTGCAGGACCTGAAGATGGGCGGGATGGATTTCGCCATCGCCCCGGCCACCCGCAAGAGCAGCGAAGACGCCCTGCTCAAGGATGCCATCGACGCCTTCAAGGCCCGCGCCCAGCTGACCACCGAAGCCCTCGGCGGCAAGGGCTACAAGGTGGTCAACCTGAACCTCAACAGCAGCGGCTACCCGCACCCCTACGCCCGCGGCGCCATGATGATGAAGGCCAGCATGGACGCCGAAGCCGCGCCAAGCCCGGAAATCGAAGCCGGTACCAGCCAGGTCAGCCTCAGCGCCGACGGCACCATCGAAGTGCTGATGCCCTGATTCACCCGCGGGCAACGCCTGTATCGCTGTCAGCTATGGTTTGAGGGTCGCGCTGGTCAACAGGCCAGCCTCCCTGCCCGCCGAGCGGCCCCACTGGCCGCCCGGCGCACCAATGACATCGATGAGGCCAACAATGCTCAAACACGCGGTCCTTCCCTACCTGCTCGGCGCAGGCCTGCTGGCCGGCGCACCGCTGGCCCATGCGGCCAGCAACCTGGTGTTCTGCTCCGAGGGCAGCCCGGCGGGCTTCGACCCGGGCCAGTACACCACCAGTACCGACTTCGACGCCTCGGCCGAGACCGTCTTCAACCGCCTCAGCCAGTTCGAACGCGGCGGTACGGCGGTGATCCCCGGGCTTGCCACACGCTGGGACATCAGCGACGACGGCCTGAGCTACACCTTCCACCTGCGCGAAGGCGTGCAGTTCCACAGCACCGACTACTTCAAGCCCAGCCGCCCCTTCAACGCCGATGACGTGCTGTTCACCTTCAACCGCATGCTCGACAGGAACCTGCCGTTTCGCAAAGCCTACCCCACCGAGTTCCCCTACTTCACCGACATGGGCATGGACAAGAACATCGTCAAGCTCGAAAAGCTCGACGAACACACGGTCAGGTTCACCCTGGCCAGCGTGGACGCCGCGTTCATCCAGAACATGGCCATGAGCTTCGCCTCGATCCAGTCCGCCGAATACGCCGAGCAACTGCTCAAGCAGGGCAAGCCGGCCGACATCAACCAGAAGCCGATCGGCACCGGCCCCTTCGTGTTCGCCAAGTACCAGAAAGACGCGCAGATCCGCTTCAAGGGCAACAAGACCTACTGGCAACCGCAGGACGTGAAGATCGACAACCTGATCTTCGCCATCACCACCGACCCGTCGGTGCGCATGCAGAAGCTCAAGAAGAACGAATGCCAGATCACCCTGTTCCCGCGCCCGGCCGACCTCAAGTCGCTGGAAGCGGACCCCAACCTGAACCTGCCGCACCAGGCCGGCTTCAACCTGGGCTACATCGCCTACAACGTGACCGACCCGATCAAGGGCACCACCGCGCCCAACCCCATGGCCCAGCTCAAGGTGCGCCAGGCCCTGGACATGGCGGTGAACAAGCAGCAGATCATCGACGCGGTGTACCAGGGCGCGGGGCAACTGGCGGTCAATGCCATGCCGCCCACCCAGTGGAGCTACGACGACACCATCAAGGACGTGCCCTACGACCCGGCCAAAGCCAAGGCGCTGGTGCAGGAGGCCGGGGTCAGGGAGGGCACCGAGATCACCCTGTGGGCCATGCCGGTGCAACGCCCCTACAACCCCAACGCCCGGCTCATGGCCGAGATGATCCAGGCCGACTGGGCGAAGATCGGCATCAAGGCCAGCATCGTCAGCTACGAGTGGGGCGAATACATGAAGCGCGCCAAGGCCGGTGAGAACGGCGCCATGCTGATCGGCTGGAGCGGCGACAACGGCGACCCGGACAACTGGCTGGGCACCCTCTACGGCTGCGACGCGGTGAACGGCAACAACTTCTCCAAATGGTGCGACCCCGCCTACGACGCGCTGATCAAGCAGGCCAAGGCCACCCCCGACCAGGCCCGACGCACCGAGCTGTACAAGCAGGCGCAGCACATCATCAAGGCGCAGGTGCCGATCACCCCGATCGCCCATTCCACGGTGTACCAGCCGATGCGCAAGACCGTGCAGGACTTCAAGATCAGCCCCTTCGGCCTGAATGCCTTCTACGGCGTAAGCGTCAGCCAATAGACACGCAACGCGATGTTTAGCCTGTCCCTGCGGGCGCCGAGCTCATCGGTGCACGCGGGGCACTGATACCTGCTTGAAAATTACGACACCACACCAAGATTTTTCCCACGCCTCACACCCACTTCCTTACCTGCACGCCCGCCGCCCGCGTCCCTACCGTGGAGCGCGTGGTGGTGCTGGCACCCTGCTGTCGCCGCGCCCCCACGCCTCGTACAACAACAAAGGAATGGGACCGCATGCGTATTTCTCCGGTTTTCGCCGCACTGCTGGGCCTGGGGGCACTGGCCTATGGCCCGACAGCCCTGGCCAAGGGCAACCTGGTGTTCTGCTCCGAGGGCAGCCCGGGCGGCTTCGATATCGCCCAGTACACCACCTCCATCGAAAACGACGCCGCCGAGCCGCTGTACAACGGCCTGGTGGAATTCGAACGCGGCGCCACCCGCGTCATCCCCTCGCTGGCGACCGGCTGGGACGTTTCCGATGACGGCCTGACCTATACCTTCCGCCTGCGCCAGGGCGTGAAGTTCCACGCCAACAAGGACTTCACCCCCACCCGCGACTTCAACGCCGACGACGTGCTGCTCACCTTCCAGCGCATGCTCGACCCGCAGCACCCGTTTCGCGTGGCCTACCCGGCCGAGTTCCCCTACTTCGTCAGCATGGACCTGGACAAGAACATCGCCCGGGTCGAAAAGCGCGACCCCTACACGGTGGTCTTCACCCTCAACAGCGTCGATGCCGCCTTCATCCAGAACCTGGCCATGGGCTTTGCCTCGATCGTCTCTGCCGAATACGCCACCCAGCTGATGGCCAGCGGGCGGCTCAGCGACTTCGACCAGAAGCCGATCGGCACCGGCCCCTTCGTGTTCCAGCGCTACCAGAAGGATGCGCAGATCCGCTACCGGGCCAACCCCGACTACTGGGACCCGCAGCAGGTCAGGCTCGACCAGCTGATCTTCTCGATCAACACCGACGCCTCGGTGCGGGTGCAGAAGCTGCGCAAGGGGGAATGCCAGGTCACCGTCAACCCGCGCCCCGCCGACCTCAAGGCCCTGGCCGCCGACCCGAAGATCAACATGCTCGACCAGCCCGGCTTCAACCTGGGCTACATCGCCTACAACGTGCAGCACCCGCCGTTCGACCAGTTGCAGGTGCGCCAGGCCATGGACATGGCGGTGAACAAGGCGGCCATCGTCAAGGCGGTGTACCAGGATGCCGGCCAACTGGCCGTGAACTTCATGCCGCCCACCCAGTGGTCCTACGACCCGAGCATCCGCGATGCCGGCTACGACCCCGACAAGGCCCGCGCCCTGCTGGCGGCCGCCGGGGTCAAGCCCGGCACGCCCATCACCCTGTGGGCCATGCCGGTGCAGCGCCCCTACAACCCCAACGCCAAGCTGATGGCCGAGATGCTCCAGGCCGACTGGGGCAAGGTCGGGCTGGACGTGAAGATCGTCAGCTACGAATGGGGCGAGTACATCAAGCGCACCAAGAACGGCGAGCACGACGTGATGCTGCTGGGCTGGACCGGTGACAACGGCGACCCCGACAACTGGATGGGCACCCTCTACAGCTGCGGTGCCATCGGCAGCAACAACGTGTCGATGTGGTGCGACCCCGAATACGACGCCCTGGTGCAGCAGGCCAAGCGCATCACCGACCCCGCCGCGCGCACCGCGCTGTACCAGCAGGCCCAGCAGCGCATGAAGCAGCAGGTGCCGATCACCCCGGTCGCCCACTCCACCGTGCATCAACCGCTGAGCGTCCGGGTACAGGACTTCAAGGTCAGCCCGTTCGGGCGCAACAGTTTTTCGGGCGTCAGCGTCGACTGACCTCTGCCCGCCCCCTCCCAAGGTTCACCGCCGCACCCGCCGGGCTCACGAGGCCCGGCGGCTAATAAAAACATGCAAAGGAGCATCACCTTGAGACCTACCCGACACGCAGCACTTTGCCTGGCCCTTGGCGGCCTGAGCGCGCTGGCCCAGGCCGAGCCCGTCAGCCAGGATTTCGTTGCGCTTACCCTGCGCACCACCTCCGACCAGGCCCAGGCCAGCGGCTTTCTCGACGGCCAGCGCCTGTCCGGCTCGACCCGCAACTGGTACGCCCACGAGCACGCCACCCGCGGGCCACTGTGGTCGTACAGCAAGCGCGACGGCAGCCGCCACCCCACCAGCAGCCGCGACAACTGGGTCCAGGGCACCCTCCTCAACTACACCTCCGGCTTCACCGAGGGCACCGTGGGCCTGAGCACCGAAGTGGCGCTGTACAACGCGGTGGCCCTGCAGCGCGGTCGCGCCAGCGTGGCCGGGCCGAACAACCGCACCCTCACCCACGGCGACGGCGAGGTGCTCGACCAGTGGAGCAAGGTCGGCCTGGCCAACCTCAAGGCCCGGGTGTCCAACACCACCCTCACCGCCGGCCGCCAGTCCATCGACACCCCGGTGATCGCCTACATCGGCAACCGCGCACTGCCCTCCAGCTTCCAGGGCGTGAGCCTGCACAGCGCCGAGTTCGACAACCTGAGCCTCGACCTGGGCACCTTCGACCGCGTGTCGATGCGTACCGAGCAGGGCCAGAGCAAGTTTCGCTCCGAGTATGGCGATTCCCGCCAGTTCACCGACCGGGTCAGCATGGCCGGGGTCAACTACCAGCCGCTGCAGAGCCTGAGCACCAGCCTCTACGTGTCCAAGGTCGAGGACCTGTGGAACCAGTACTACTTCGGCGCCAACCACCTGCTGGGCGACAACGCGGTGCTGGGCCTGAACACCGGGCTCAACTACTACAAGACCCGCGACGCCGGCCGGAGCAAGCTGGGCGCCATCGACAACGACACCTTCAGCCTGTCGCTGGCCCTGACCCACCAGGCGCACACCGTGTCGGTCGCCTACCAGCAGGTCAACGGCAACGAGTACTTCGACTACCTGCACGACACCAACGCGATCTTCCTGGCCAACTCGCTGCTGTCGGATTTCAACGGCCCCAACGAGAAATCACTGCAGATCGGCTACGTGCTGAACATGGCCCCCTTCGGCGTGCCCGGCCTCAAGTTCAACCTGTACAACGCCCGCGGCTGGGGCATCGACGGCACCCATTACAAGGGCGGTGGCTACGACGTGAAGAACCTCGACGGCGAGCACCACGACGAATGGGGCATCGGCACCAGCTATGCCGTACAAGGCGGCGCGTTCAAGGACACCACCGTGCGCGCCACCTACACCACCCACCGCGCCAGCAAATTGCAGGGTGACGGGAGCCTGAACGAGGTGCGCGTGGTCACAACCATTCCGTTCAACATCCTCTAGGGCGGCAGGTCGCGGCCGATTCGCCGAATCGGCCGCGATGGCTACGCTGGTTTAATCGAATGCAGGGAAGTGTCATGAAACAGTCAACCCTACAGGCTGCCCTTGCAGCCATCCTGTTGAGCGCCGCAGCCCCGCTGATGGCCAAGCCCCTGGTGGTGTGCACCGAGGCCAGCCCCGAGGGCTTCGACATCGTGCAGTACACCACGGCCGTCACCGCCGATGCCGCCGCAGAAACCCTGTTCAACCGCCTGGTGGACTTCAAGCCCGGCACCACCGAGGTGCAGCCGGCCCTGGCCGAACGCTGGGAGGTCAGCCCCGACGGCCTGACCTACACCTTTCACCTGCGCAGCGGGGTCAGGTTCCACACCACCGACTACTTCACCCCCACCCGCGACCTGAACGCCGACGACGTGCTGTGGAGCTTCCAGCGCCAGCTCGACCCCGCCCACCCCTGGCACGACAAGACCAGCATCGGCTTCCCCTATTTCGAGAGCATGGGTTTCCAGCACCTGCTCAAGTCGGTGGAAAAGCTCGACCCGCACACCGTGGCGTTTCACCTGACCCGCCCCGAGGCACCGTTTCTGCGCGACCTGGCCATGGCCTTCACCTCGATCTATTCCGCCGAATACGCCGACCAGTTGCTCAAGGCCGGCACCACCGCCGAACTCAACAGCAAGCCGGTCGGCACCGGCCCGTTCATCTTCCAGCGCTACAACAAGGACGCGCAGGTGCGCTACAGGCCCAACCCGGACTACTTTCGCGGCAAGCCGCCGAGCGATGCGCTGATCTTCGCCATCACCCCCGACAACAACGTGCGCCTGCAGAAGCTGCGCGCCAACGAATGCCAGGTGGCGCTGTACCCCAAGCCCGACGACATACCCGGCATCAAGGCCGACGCGCGCCTGAAGGTGGCCGAAATGGAGGCCCTGACCACCGGCTACATCTCGCTCAACACCGAGCACAGGTACCTGAGCGACGTGCGCGTACGGCGCGCCATCAACCTGGCCTTCGACCGCGAACACCATGTCGAGCAACTGTTCGGCAAGGGCAACGCCCTGCTGGCGGTGAACCCCTACCCGCCGACCCTGATGGGCTACAACAGCCAGAACCGCAACCCGCCCCGCGACCTGGACCAGGCCCGCGCGCTGCTCAAGGAGGCCGGCGTACCCGAAGGCACCGTGCTCACCCTGTTCACCCGCAACGGCGGCGGGCCCACCAACCCCAACCCGCGCCTGAGCGCCGAGATGCTTCAGGCCGACCTCGCCCAGGTCGGCCTGAAGGTCGACATCCGCGTGATGGAATGGGCCGAGATGCTGCGCCGCGCCAAGGCCGGCGAAGCCGACATGGTGTCGGCCGGCTGGGCGGGCGACAACGGCGACCCGGACAACTTCCTGACCCCGCTGCTCAGCTGCGCCGCAGCGAAGAATGGGGAAAACTACGCACGCTGGTGCAACCCGCGATTCCAGGTGCTGATCGACCACGCCCGCGAAACCGCCGACCCCGATCAACGCGCCGCACTCTATGTCCAGGCACTGGCGGTGTACGATGAGGCCAAACCGTGGATCAACATGGCCCACCCGAAAGTGTTCACCGCCCTGCGCGAGAACGTCGAGGGCTACGTCATCAACCCGATGACCAACAACAACTTCGCCACCACGCGGGTGAAGTAGAACGATAACGCTTGCAGCGCCCGCCCCCGGGCGCTCGCAGGCATGCCTTAGGCTGATGAGGTACACCACACGATGTTTAGTTTTATTGCACGGCGTCTGGGCCTGTTGATCCCGTCGTTCTTCGGCATCACCCTGCTCACGTTCGCGCTCATACGCCTGATCCCCGGTGACCCGGTGGAGGTGATGATGGGCGAACGCAGGGTCGACCCCGAGATGCACGCCCAGGCCATGGAACGGCTCGGCCTGAACAAGCCGCTGGCGCAGCAGTACCTGGACTACGTCGGCAAGCTGGCCCAGGGCGACCTGGGCGAGTCGCTGCGTACCCGCGAAAGCGTGTGGCACGAGTTTCT
The DNA here is from genome assembly GCF_029960155.1 of Pseudomonas sp. PS01300. Classification (NCBI taxonomy): domain Bacteria; kingdom Pseudomonadati; phylum Pseudomonadota; class Gammaproteobacteria; order Pseudomonadales; family Pseudomonadaceae; genus Pseudomonas; species Pseudomonas sp. PS01300. The sequence goes on from NZ_JASCPN010000015.1 coordinate 63,810, forward strand.
CGCGCTGTTCCCCGCCACCCTCGAACTGGCCATGGCCGCGCTGCTGTTCGCCGGCATCGTCGGGCTGCTGGCCGGGGTGATCGCCGCGCTCAAGCGCGGCTCGCTGTTCGATCACGGGGTCATGGGCATCTCACTGGCCGGCTACTCGATGCCGATCTTCTGGTGGGGCCTGATCCTGATCATGTTCTTCTCGGTCGGGTTGGGCTGGACGCCGGTGTCCGGGCGCATCGACCTGCTCTACGACATCGAGCCGACCACCGGCTTCATGCTCATCGACACCCTGCTCAGCGACGAGGAAGGCGCGTTCAAGGACGCGTTGATGCACCTGATCCTGCCGGCCATCGTGCTCGGCACCATCCCGCTGGCGGTGATCGCACGCATGACCCGCTCCTCGATGCTCGAAGTGCTGCGCGAGGACTACATCCGCACCGCACGGGCCAAGGGCCTGTCGCCGGCACGGGTGGTGTTCGTGCACGGCCTGCGCAACGCGCTGATCCCGGTGCTTACGGTGGTCGGCCTGCAGGTCGGCACGTTGCTCGGTGGCGCGGTGCTTACCGAAACCATCTTTTCCTGGCCGGGCATCGGCAAATGGCTGATCGAAGCCATCGGCGCCCGTGACTACCCCGTGGTACAGAACGGCATCCTGTTGATTGCCTGCCTGGTGATCCTGGTCAACTTCGTCGTGGACATCCTCTACGGCCTGGCCAACCCACGCATCCGACATCAGCGCTGAGGCCTTCGCTCATGACCAATCCGCTTGCAAAAACCGCTGCCGTCGACGCCGCGCCGCTCGACCAGAGCCTGCTCTACCCCTCCCCCTACAAGGAATTCTGGCACGCCTTCTCGCGCAACAAGGGCGCGGTGGCCGGCCTGCTGTTCATGTGCCTGATCGTGTTCTGCGCGCTGTTCGCCCCGTGGGTGGCGCCGCACAACCCCAGCGAGCAGTACCGCGACTTCCTGCTGACCCCGCCGGTATGGCTCGAAGGCGGCCAGTGGCAGTTTCTGCTGGGTACCGACGAGCTGGGCCGCGACCTGCTCTCGCGGCTGATCCAGGGTTCGCGCCTGTCGCTGCTGATCGGCCTGTCGTCGGTACTGATCTCGCTGATCCCGGGCGTGCTGCTGGGCCTGCTGGCCGGGTTTTTCCCGCGCCTGCTTGGCCCGTCCATCATGCGCCTGATGGACGTGATGCTGGCGCTGCCCTCGCTGCTGCTGGCGGTGGCCATCGTGGCGATCCTGGGCCCTGGCCTGATCAACACCGTGATCGCCATCGCCATCGTCTCGCTGCCGGCCTACGTGCGCCTCACCCGCGCCGCGGTGATGGGCGAGCTGAACCGCGACTACGTCACCGCCGCACGCCTGGCCGGGGCACGCCTGCCGCGCCTGATGTTCGTGACCGTGCTGCCCAACTGCATGGCGCCGCTGATCGTGCAGGCCACCCTGAGTTTCAGTTCGGCGATTCTCGATGCCGCCGCGCTGGGCTTCCTGGGCCTGGGCGTGCAACCGCCGACCCCGGAGTGGGGCACCATGCTGGCCTCGGCCCGCGACTACATCGAACGCGCCTGGTGGGTGGTCAGCCTGCCGGGCCTGACCATCCTGCTCAGCGTGCTGGCAATCAACCTGATGGGCGACGGGCTGCGCGATGCGCTGGACCCGAAACTCAAGAATGCCGCCTGAGGAGAAGCCCATGTCACTTCTACACATCAAGAACCTGAGCGTGCGCTTCGGCGACGCCTCGGCGGTACCGGTGGTCGACGGCCTCGACCTGAACGTGGAAAAGGGCGAGGTGCTGGCGATTGTGGGCGAGTCCGGCTCGGGCAAGTCGGTGACCATGATGGCGCTGATGGGCCTGATCGACGCCCCCGGGCGCATCACCGCCGACGCCTTGACCTTCAACGGCAGCGACATGCTCACCCTGAGCGGCCGGCAGCGGCGCAAGGTGGTCGGCAAGGACATGGCGATGGTCTTCCAGGACCCCATGACCGCACTCAACCCCAGCTACACCGTGGGTTTCCAGATCGAGGAGGTGCTGCGCCAGCACCTGGGGCTGCGCGGCAAGGCGGCGCGCCAGCGTGCGCTGGAGCTGCTGAAGAAGGTCGAGATCCCGGCCCCGGAAAGCCGCCTGGATGCCTACCCCCACCAACTCTCCGGCGGCATGAGCCAGCGCGTGGCAATCGCCATGGCGATTGCCGGCGAACCCAAGCTGCTGATCGCCGACGAGCCCACCACGGCGCTGGACGTGACCATTCAGGCGCAGATCATGGAGCTGCTGCTCAACCTGCAGAAAGAGCAGGACATGGCGCTGATCCTGATTACCCACGACCTTGCCGTGGTGGCCGAAACCGCCCGCCGCGTGTGCGTGATGTATGCCGGCCAGGCAGTGGAAGTCGGCCAGGTGCCCGAGCTGTTCGAGGTGCCTGCGCACCCCTACAGCGAAGCCCTGCTGGCAGCGATCCCCGAGCACAGCGAAGGCGCCGAGCGCCTGGCGACCCTGCCCGGCATCGTGCCCGGACGCTACGACCGGCCCCACGGCTGCCTGCTGTCGCCGCGCTGCCCCTACGTGCAGGACCACTGCCGCCAGCAGCGTCCGAGCCTGGACCCCAAGGCCCACAGCCTGGCCCGCTGCTTCTACCCGCTCAACCAGGAGGTGGCGTGATGAGCGTCGTACTGACCGCCCGTGACCTCACCCGTCATTACGAAGTGTCCCTGGGCCTGTTCAAGGGCCATGCCCTGGTACGCGCCCTCAATGGGGTGTCGTTCGAACTGGAGGCCGGCAAGACCCTGGCCGTGGTCGGCGAATCCGGCTGCGGCAAGTCGACCCTGGCCCGCGCCCTGACCCTGATCGAGGAACCGTCGTCGGGCTCGTTGCAGATCGCCGGGCAGGAGGTGGCCGGTGCCAGCAAGCAGCAGCGCCGGCAACTGCGCCGCGATGTGCAGATGGTGTTCCAGAGCCCCTATGCTTCGCTCAACCCGCGCCAGAAGGTCGGTGACCAACTGGCCGAGCCGCTGCTGATCAACACCCGGCTGTCCAGGGCCGAACGCCGCGAAAAGGTGCAGGCGATGATGCAGCAGGTGGGCCTGCGGCCCGAGCACTACCAGCGCTACCCGCACATGTTCTCCGGTGGCCAGCGCCAGCGCATCGCCCTGGCGCGGGCCATGATGCTGCAACCCAAGGTGCTGGTGGCGGACGAGCCGACCTCGGCGCTGGACGTGTCGATCCAGGCGCAGGTGCTGAACCTGTTCATGGACCTGCAGAAGGAGTTCAACACCGCCTACGTGTTCATCTCGCACAACCTGGCGGTGGTGCGGCATGTGGCCGACCAGGTACTGGTGATGTACCTGGGGCGCCCGGCGGAAATGGGGCCCAAGGAGGATATCTATGCCAGGCCTTTGCACCCTTATACCCAGGCCCTGCTGTCGGCGACCCCGACCATTCACCCCGACCCGCTCAAGCCAAAGATCAGGATCGTGGGCGAGCTGCCCAACCCGCTGAACCCACCGCCGGGGTGCGCGTTCCACAAGCGTTGCCCGTATGCCACCGAGCGCTGTGCCAGTGAAGAGCCGGCGTTCCGGCCAGTGGGTACACGGCAGGTGGCGTGCCACTATGCGGAGCAGTTTCTCTAGAACCGCTGCGCCAGCAATCGCGGGTCAAGCCCGCTCCCACACGGATCACTGCTGTCCTTGTGGGAGCGGGCTTGACCCGCGATAGGGCCCTGCAGGTATTCTGCTTTCCTACCTCCAATGAGCCAGCCCCATGGCCGCACACCCGATCCCCGACGGCCCCGAACACACCGCCGAAACCGCCGCCACCGTGCTGCGCTACCACCTGTGCTGGAAACACCGCGACCTCGACGGCGTGATGGCGCTCTATCACCCCGACATCCAGTACAACGACTTCTTCCAGAACCGCGTACTGCACCTGGCCGAGCTGCGCGAATACGTGGCCGCCAGCATGCCGCGCCAGGACGGCGAGGACATCGTGCACAGCGACCGCATCCGCACCGACGGCTGCACCGCCTTCATCCAGTACCAGGTAACGCTGCGCGGCGGCGACGGCATCACCGCGTTTCGTGCCAGCGAGGCCATCACCGTGCGCGACGGCCTGATCTGGCAGGTCAACGAATACGCCTCGCTGGTGCGCGAGCCTTCACGCCACACCGGCCACCCCAGCCTGCGCCCGGCCACCAGCCGCCTGGGCCTGTCACCGCGCCAGCTGAGCTTCATGGCCCAGGACCTGCAGCACTACTTCACCCGTCGCCAGCCCTATCTGGACCCGCAACTGGACCTGCAACAGGTCGCCCGCGAGTGCGGCTACAGCCGCAACCAGATCTCCTACCTGCTCAACCAGGTGCTGGGCCAGAGCTTCTACCGCTACGTCAACCAGGCCCGCCTGCAGCATCTGCTGGCTGAACTGGAGCGCGCAGGCCCGGCGCCCAAGGTCGATGACCTGGCCTTCGCCGCCGGCTTCAATTCACTGTCGGCGTTCTACAAGTGCTTTCGCCAGCACACCGGCCTGTCGCCCAAGGCCTACGTGCAACAGATTTCTCTGCGGACACGCACGCAAGACAATCCGCCCGCCCGGCCCTAGCATCGGCCCACACCTTTACGGATGTGGAGCCGAACACAATGCAGGCATGGCGCAGTATCAGCCTTTGGATGGACCAGCTTGACGAGCCGCTGATCGCGCGCCCGGCGTTGCGCCAGGACCTGGACCTGGATGTATGCATCATCGGCGCCGGCTACACGGGCCTGTGGAGCGCCTACTACCTCAAGCGCCAGGCACCGCACCTGAACATCGCCATCGTCGAGGCCAACATCGCAGGCTTCGGCGCCTCGGGGCGTAACGGCGGCTGGCTGATGGGCAACCTGCTGGGCGAAGACCGCCTGCTGGCCGATTGCTCCCCCGAACAGCGCCGCGACGCCTATGACCTGCTGCACGGCATCCCCGACGAAGTGGAAACGGTACTCGAGCGCGAAGGCATCCACTGCGACTACCGCAAGGGCGGCGCCCTTTATTGCGCGGCGCGCTACCCCGAGCAGGAAGCGAGCCTGCGCAGTTACCTGCAAAAGCTCTACCGGCAGGGCCTGAACGAGGCCGAGTATCGCTGGCTGAGCCCGGTCGAGCTGGCCGCGCAGCTGCGCATCGCCAAGCCCTATGGGGCGATCTACACGCCGAACGTGGCCACCGTGCACCCGGCCAAACTGGTGCGCGGCCTGGCCCGGGCCGTCGAGCGTCTGGGGGTGAAGCTCTACGAGAACAGCCCGGTCATCGACTGGCACAAGGGGCAGGTACGCACCGCCCAGGCACAGGTGCGCTGCCAGTGGGTGGTGCCGGCGGTGGAAGGCTATGCCGTCGGGCTGCCGCCGCTGGGTCGCTATCAGTTGCCGGTACAGAGCCTGCTGGTGGCCACCGAGCCGCTGCCTGAGCAGGTGTGGGAGCAGATCGGGCTGAACGCCGGTCAGGCCTTCAGCGAAAACAGCCGCCAGGTCACCTACGGCCAGCGCAGCGCCGACAACCGCCTGGTGTTCGGCGCCCGCGGCGGCTATCGCTTCGCCGGGCGCCTGCGCGAAGACTTCACCCTCAGCGACAGCGAAATCGGCCTGCGCCGCTACCTGTTCGGCGAGCTGTTTCCGCAGCTCAAGAACGTCGACATCACCCACTCCTGGGGCGGCAACCTGGGCATGGCGCGGCGCTTTCGCCCGCACATGCTGTGCGATGCCGAGCAGGGAATCGCCCTGGCCGGTGGCTATGGCGGCGAAGGCGTGGGCGCCAGCAACCTGGGCGGGCGCACCGTGGCGGCGCTGATCCTGGGCCAACGCAACGCACTCACCGCCCAGCCCTGGGTACACCCCGCGGCGCGCCTGAACAGCCTGGCGCGCTGGGAGCCCGAGCCGTGCCGCTGGCTCGGCTACAACGCGATCATCAAGAGCTTCGTCCACGAAGACCAGACCCTCGCCAACCCGGCCAGCGCCCCCTGGCGCCGGCGCCTGGCCAGCGGTGTGGCGGACTTCATGGAAAGCCTGATGCACTGACTTCCCCCTGCACAGGACCACCGGCATGCGCATTACCCAGTTCAAGCACACCCATAGCGTCGCTCTCGAACAGTCAAACCCGGTGGCCGTGCCCCTGGGCGAGCCGGTGGCGGTCACCTCGGTGACCTGCGTGGAGCGCAACGACGGCGTCGAAACCGGCATCTGGGAATGTACCCCGGGCCGCTGGCGGCGCCAGATCGAGCAGCAGGAGTTCTGCCACTTCATCAAGGGCCGCTGCACCTTCACCCCCGATGGCGGCGAGCCGCTGACCATAGAAGCCGGCGACGCACTGATGTTGCCGGCCAACAGCACCGGTATCTGGGATATCCACGAGACCGTGCGCAAGACCTACGTATTGATTTTCTGATCCTTTGATCGCCTGCCTCCTTCGACAAAAACAGACCAAGCAAGGAATCCGGACATGCGCCCATTGCTCTTCGCCCCGCTGTTGCTGGCCGCCTCCATCGCCCAGGCGGCCGACTCGGTAAAAATCTACAACTGGTCCAGCTACATCGCCCCCGACACCCTGAAGAACTTCCAGGCCGCCAGCGGCATCGTGCCCACCTATGACGTGTTCGACAGCAACGAGACCCTCGACGGCAAGCTGATGACCGGCAATTCGGGCTACGACGTGGTGTTCCCCTCCAACCACTTCATGGCCCGGCAGATCCAGGGCAAGGCGCTCAAGGCGCTGGACAAGCGCCAGTTGCCCAACTGGAAGAACCTCAACCCGGTGCTGCTCAAGGCGCTGGAAGTCAACGACCCGGGCAACCGCTACGGCTTCCCCTACCTGTGGGGCAGCACCGGCATCGGCTACAACATCGACAAGGTCAAGGCGGCGCTGGGCGAGAATGCCCCGGTGGACTCCTGGGACCTGATCTTCAAGCCCGAGAACATCAGCAAGCTCAAGAGCTGCGGCGTGGCGATCCTCGACAACGGCCCCGAACTGCTGCCGATCGCGCTCAACTACCTGGGCCTGCCGCACCACAGCCAGGACCCGGCCGACTACGAGAAGGCCAAGGCCCTGCTGATGAAGGTGCGCCCGTACATCAGCTACTTCCACTCCTCCAAATACACCGGCGACCTGGCCAACGGCGATATCTGCGTGGTGGTGGGCTTCTCCGGCGACGTGCTGCAGGCCAGAAACCGTGCAGAAGAGGCCAGAAACGGGGTGAAGGTGGGCTATGAGATTCCCAGGGAAGGCGCGCCGATGTGGTTCGACATGGTCGCCATGCCCGCCGATGCCCCGGACGAAAAGGCCGGCTATGCCTACATGAACTACCTGTTGCAACCCGAGGTGATGGCCGACATCAGCAACCATGTGCAGTACGCCAACGGCAACCAGGCAGCCGACCGCCTGGTGGACCCGGCGCTCAAGGCCAACAGCATGATCTACCCGACCGATGCCATGCTCGGCAAGCTGTTCGCCCTGCAGGCCATGCCGGCCAAGATCGACCGCCTGCGCACCCGCATCTGGACCAGCATCAAGGCCGGCAACTGAGCCACCCTGCAATAGATACCACCCTCGGCCTGTGTGCCCCGGCAGCCTGAAGCCCTTGCCGGGGCAACAGCGCAGCCCGCCTGTTGCCCGGCGCCCACCCACTGCCGAGCACACACCATGCCCTTGAAGACCCTGCCGTACTTTCACCGCGTTGCGCTGCGCCAGCGCTTTGCCGATCACCTGGCACAGGCCCGAGACAGCCTCGATGACGAGGAGCATCGCTGGCTGCAAGGCTGGCTGCAGGCGCCAGGGCCCGACGCGCCGCGAATCGACCGCCTGAGCGCGATCACCGCCAGCGCCCACGCCAGCGAACTGACCGCCAGCCTGCTGCTGAGCCGCAGCACGCACCCCCGTGTTTTTTTCTACCACCCGTTGCTGGGGCTGCTGCGCTTCGAAGACCGTACCCAGCTCAAGCACCACCTCGTTGAACTGCTGAGCAGCGGCCACCCGCACGTACTGCTGCACTACATCGCCCCCAGGGATCGCCTGCTGGCAGGCCAGGGCGGCATCGTGGATGTTCAGGTCGAACGGCTGGAGGACGAGGTGTTCGAGTACCTGATGGTGGTCATCGCCGCTCGCCAGGGCCAGGCGCTGGGCGAGCTGCAGCAGCAGGTACTGGGCCAGCCGCCAGCCGACTCGTTATGGGAGCAGGCCCTGGCCACCACCACCACCACCACCACCACCACCACCACCACCACCACCACCGCTACCGCTGCAGCGGCGCCGCAGCGCCTGGCGGCGGCACGCGACTGCCAACGGCAACTGCACCGGTACTGGCATACCGCCAAGGCCGGCAGCGAAACCCCGGCCCGGCAACTGGCCCGCCTGATGGGCGCGCGCGTGCGCGAGGCGATCACGCGCCAGGCCTGGGCCGGCGCCCTTGCCGAAACCGACCATGCAGCGCTGCTGCAATGGCTGGACACCGAGGCCCTCTCGCCCCTGCAGGCGTTCAGCCTCAACGTCACCACCGCGCAAGGCCACAGCCAACTGCTTGAGGGCGTGCTCGCGCTCGACACCCGTGCCGGCCCGGTGTTCACCTGGTGTGCTGCACGCGGGCTGGAGCGCCATGCCAGCAAGCGGGCGTTGTTATCGTCGCTGACCGACCCCCGGTTACGCGACAGCTGGCGCCCGATGGTCAGCCCATCGCGGCAGAGCCAACTGGGCGCCTTGCGCATCAGCGCCCTGCACCTGCAACCGCTGGCCGCCCCTGCACTGGACAGCTGGGTTGGCCAGGTGCTGAGCGCCCAGCAACAGGACATCGAAACACAACTGCGCCCTGACAGCGGCCAGGACGGTTATCAGGCATGCCGCCAGGCGCTGGACCTCGACAGTCGACTGGCCGGCGAACTCGCACGCCTGGGCACCTCGCCCCACGCCCACGACAGCCCGGCCACCCTGGCCCGGCTGCAAGCGTCGGCACAGGCAGCCGGCGCTGGCCTGGAGGAACTGAACCGGCTGGTGAGCGCACTGGCCGGCCACGCGCAGGCACTGTTCGAAGAGGTACCAGGCCTGGAGACGGTGACTGCGGCAGGGCTCGACCAGGCCCTTGCCGCAGTGCTGGACAAGGGCCCGCCAGTGCCCCAGGTACGCCTGGGCCAGCCCGGCGCCGGGCGCACCTGGCTGAGCCTGGCCGAACTGGTGTGGCAGCGTCTCGGCGGTATCGGTACCTCGCTGGATGAACGCTGGCTGGTCAGCGGCCCGGTGGTGGCCGAACAGCCTGTGGCCTTGCCTGCGCTCGACCTGGCGCTGGCCCGACAGGCTGTCGCACAGGTCGCCGATGCCACCGCCAGCCAACTGGCGAGCGCCCTGACGCAGTATCAAGCGCAGCGACGCACGTACCTCAAGCACCTGTGGCAACTGGCCCTGACCCTCGAATACCGCCTGCTCGACCACGACAGCCTGCTGCCAGCCCCGGCACGCGCGCTGATTCACGCCGCCCTGTTTCCGGCGCCCTCGCCGGCAGCGCCGGCCTGGGCCTGGCAACTGGCCCTGGACCAGGCACCCAGCAGCGAGGTCCTGCTGCTGACCCGCCAGCCGCTCGAGGCACAGCCCGATCTGTGGCTGCTGTGGACCCTCGACCAGGGCTTTGCCGCATTCACCTCGCGCCTGGCGCTGGAGCAGGCCGTCGCAGCGCGCTACCCCGCCGCGCAACGCTTTCAATGGCTGGCGCTGGCAGGCGCACCTGCGCACCACCTGCAGAGCTGGCAGGCCGAACACGACGTGGCCGCAACGGTGCGCGCCTTCGACCGGCTCACCCGGCGCGGCCTGCCTGCCGCGCACCTGCCCGACCTGCTGCGCAGCACGCTCGACACGCCTGGCACACTGCGCTACCTGCAGCGTCTGCAGCGCCTGGCCAGTGCCCGGCGCCTGCGTGCCCAACTGCCTGACTGGCTGGCGCAGGCCGTCCCCAGCGAACAGTACGGCTACCTGCAGGTTCTGGGGCGCAACCTGCTGCAAAGCCCGTCATCACAGGACTACCTGTTCGACATCCCGGCGGTGACTGACTATGCCCGCCAACGGGTCCAGGCCCGCCTGGACCAGGACTTCGCGGCCGGCCGCTACCCTGCCGACCAGCTGTTGATCACCACCACGCGCTGGGTCACCGCGTTGCCGCCCACCGGTGAGGTCCCCACAGGCGAAGCGGCCGCCAGCATCCAGCATCGCCAGACCCTGGTCGACTACGCGCTCAACCATTACCGCGACTGGGACCACGCCATCACCGCAATCACGCTCGAGGGCGACATGACCGTGCCTGCGCGCATCGATGCCGCCTACCTGCGGGCGCTGGTGCGCGAACTGGACCTGGGTCAAGGCTATCGCCAGCTGCTGGCCGAGCAACTGGACCGCAACCATGCGAGCTACCCCAGGCGCCTGCGGCTGTTCTGCCGGCAATTGCCGGGGCAACTGCTGGAGGCGGCGTGGCGCGCCCGGCTCCAGGGGCAACTGGGCGCAGCCGACGTCGAGTGCATCCGCGCCGTCGTCGAGCAGCCCGACGCCACCGCCCGTGACCAGCTGCCAGCCCCCGCCGCACAACTGGTGCCCCTGGAACTGATCGCCGACAGCGGCCTGCCCCCCGATACCGTGCCCGGGGTGTACCTGTTCATGTACGCCAGCCCCGCGCCCGGCCCCGTGGTGATGTACACGCCGTACCAGGCCGGCGGTCTGTTCCAGGCCTTCAGCAGTTCGGCCGACCTGCTGCAGCAGCTTCGCAGCGTGCCGGCCCTGCAGGCCCGGATACTGGCCTGCATGCCCGACACGATGCGCCCGCGCTACGACCACGGTGGGTTCACCGAGGCCCACCTGCCCTACAGCGCCGAATTCGATTTCGAGCTGCCGCTGTATGCCCAGCAGCCGGTGACCCTGGCCTGGCGCCCGGTGCATGGCAACGCCCTGCAGTACCTGTTCGAGACCAATGCAGCGTTGCTGCAGGGCATGGCCCATACGCAACTGGTGAGTACCGCCGAAGCCCGCTGGGCCACCCTGAAAGAGGTACTCGGGCTGCTCTGGAGCCAACTGACCCTGTTCATCCCCGGCCGCATCGGCCTGCTGCTGGCCGCGTGGCAGGGCGAACTGTCGCTGCTGCAATTGGCCGAGCGCCCCTCGGGCGACTGGGCACAGTCCTTGTCGGAACTGACCTGCACCCTGGTGCAGGGCCTGCTGGCCGGGCATGGCGTGCGCGAACAGGGCCCTGGCGCGCTGCCGGCCGACGAAGGCGAATTCTGGCGGCGCCTGGGGCAGGCGTCGCACCAGCGGCTGTCCGCCTACGAAGTGCCGCAGCAGTCCCTCGATGGCCTGACCAGCCGCGAGCAGATCTATACCGACGTCGATGGCCAGACGCAGTTCGCCTGCCTGGAGGGCAAGGTGTACGGCGTTCGCCAGCTGGACCAGCGCTGGCACCTGAGTGCGCCGGACATCGACGAACCAGGGCCACGCCTGCTCAGCGAAGGCAACGGCCGCTGGCAGATCGACCCGCAGCAGGCCATACCCGTGCTAAGTGGTGGCATCATCGGCAGGCTGGGCGGGTGGGCCTCGCGTCAGGTGATGGCCGGCAACGATATCGTCATCCGGGCCGTGGGCATGCGCCAGATCCAGCGACTCATGCCGGCCCGTGCGCGCATGCTGCGCCAGGCACACCGCACGGCGCTCGACTACCTGGGCATCTGCCTGGACAACCTGCAGCAGGCCAGCCCGGTGCAACGCATGCCGGCACAGACCCGCACGATCCTCAGCGATTTCTTCGGCGTCGAACCCGACGAAGCCCTGCTGCAGCGCGTACGCGAACCGGTGGAAAAACTCTTCGAACTGATGACCTCGCAGGACTATTCGGTCGCCACGTCCAGGCGCTACATCCTGGCCAGCAATATCGGCAACTACACCGGCATCGCCTTCACCTCGCCCCATGACCCGCTCCGGCAACTGTTTCTGCTGGACGCCTATTTCGACGTCAGCTACCTGGGCAGGCTCCAGCTCAGGCCCGAGCTGTCCTGGCAGGAAGCCGATGCCATTGCGCGTGCCAACTGCCTGCTGCACGAGTTCTCGCATATCGCCTATGACACACGCGACATGCGCTACCTGGATGCCTCGCTGGCATTTGCCGACCTGCTCATGCCCGGCGAGCAGCAGGATTGGCTCAGGCGCCAGCACGACGAGGCGTTCTCTCACCGTTCACCGGCCCGGCGCCTGTTCGTGGTGCGCTCACGCGACGGTACCCGACGCGACATCACCCGCGACGACAACAAGGGCCTGAGCCTGATCCTCAAGATCGCCGACACCCGTGACCTGGCGGTCGCGCGCCAGCGCTTTCTGGACGATGCGGTGGTGCGCTCGCGAATCATGCTCAAGAACGCCGACTCGCTGACCCTGCTGGTCTACCGCCTGGGCCAGGCAAGCCATCGCCCACCGGCGGCGGGGGGCTGAAACGAAAACGCCCGCGCAGCCAGGGGGCTGCGCGGGCGTGGGGTGTGCGAAAACTCAGTGGTGTTCGCGGGTGGCGCGGAATTTCACGTCCGGCCAGCGTTCTTCCATCAGCGCCAGGTTGACCCGGGTCGGCGCCAGGTAGGTCAGGTGACCGCCACCGTCGATGGCCAGGTTTTCCACGGCCTTGTTGCTGAATTCCTCGAGTTTCTTCTTGTCGTCGCAGCTGATCCAGCGCGCCGACCACACGGTGATCGGCTCGTAGCCGCACTCGACCTTGTACTCTTCCTTCAGGCGGCTGGCGACCACGTCGAACTGCAGCACACCCACGGCGCCGAGGATGATGTCGTTGCTGCGCTCGGGGAAGAACACCTGGGTGGCGCCCTCTTCGGCCAGTTGCTGCAGGCCCTGGCGCAGCTGCTTGGACTTGAGCGGGTCCTTCAGGCGCACGCGGCGGAACAGCTCAGGGGCGAAGTGCGGGATACCGGTGAAGCCCAGGCTCTCGCCCTCGGTGAAGGTGTCGCCGATCTGGATGGTGCCGTGGTTGTGCAGGCCGATGATGTCGCCGGCGAACGCCTCTTCGAGCTGCTCGCGCTCGGACGAGAAGAACGTCAGTGCGTCGCCGATGCGCAGGTCCTTGCCGGTGCGCACGTGGCGCATCTTCATGCCCTTCTCGTACTTGCCCGAGCAGATGCGCATGAACGCGATGCGGTCGCGGTGCTTGGGGTCCATGTTCGCCTGGATCTTGAACACGAAGCCGCTGAACTTCTCTTCGGTCGGCTCCACGGTGCGCTCATGGGCCACACGTGGCAGCGGACGTGGCGCCCAGTCGACCACCGCGTCGAGCACATGATCGACACCGAAGTTGCCCAGCGCGGTACCGAAGAACACCGGGGTCAGCTGGCCGTTGATGAACTCGTCCTGGTCGAACTCATGGCAGGCGCCCTGCACCAGTTCCAGTTGCTCGATGAAGCGCTCGTACTCGTCACCCAGGTGGGCGCGGGCTTCGTCCGAGTCGAGCTTCTCGATGATCTTCACCTCGGTACGCTCGTGGCCGTGGCCCGGGGTGTACACGATGATGTAGTCACCGGCCAGGTGGTACACGCCCTTGAAGTCGCGGTAGCAGCCGATCGGCCAGGTGATCGGCGCGGCCTTGATCTTGAGAACCGCCTCGATCTCGTCGAGCAGCTCGATCGGGTCGCGGATGTCGCGGTCGAGTTTGTTGATGAAGCTGACGATGGGCGTGTCACGCAGACGGCACACGTCCATCAGGGCGATGGTACGTGGCTCTACGCCCTTGCCGCCGTCGAGCACCATCAGCGCCGAGTCCACTGCGGTCAGGGTGCGGTAGGTGTCTTCGGAGAAGTCTTCGTGGCCGGGGGTATCGAGCAGGTTGACCATATGGTCGCGATACGGGAACTGCATCACCGAGGTGGTGATGGAGATGCCGCGCTGCTTTTCCATTTCCATCCAGTCGGAGGTGGCATGGCGGTCGGACTTTCGCGATTTCACCGTACCGGCGACGGCAATCGCCTTGCCCATCAGCAGCAGCTTCTCGGTGATGGTGGTCTTACCCGCATCGGGGTGGGAAATGATGGCGAAGGTGCGGCGTTTCGCGACTTCGGCGGCCTGGTTGGTCATGGGAAATCGCCTGACTGGAGATTCAAAAAAGGGCGGCGATTATAGCCCAAACTCACCCCCTAACTGAACCACTGGGTCGATCTGCGCTGGCCAAATGCCGCTTCGGATGGGAACCTTTGCAACTGCGGAGACGTCCACTGCCCTGTTACGAGATGTTACGTATACGGTTTTCAACCGTTCGTCAGGGTGGGTTTCATCGGCAACATGCGCCTGACGAGGCTGCGCTCATGGCGTGTTCCGCTCTACCGGAGCGACCCGCTGCTTATCGCGATCACACTGCCTGCTGCCTGGACCGGCAGCCGCCACGGGAGTGTGCCCGCCGACAAAAAAAGGAGTCCGCCTGTGGCTAAACGCTATGGCAAGGGGCTGATGGGATGGGCCGCCGCGCTCGTCATCCTGGCCCTGCTGATCCACTGGATCGGCATCGATACGATCGCGCACTACCGCGCCGATCTGTGGTTCTACCTGCAAGCGCACCTGATGCTGGTGGCGTGCTCGATGGTGGCGGCGCTGGCCGTGGGTATCCCCGCCGGCATTGCCTTGAGTCGACCGCACCGGGTCGACCGCGCCGAACGCTTCATGCAGATCTTCAACATTGGCAACACCGTTCCCCCCCTGGCCGTTCTGGCCATCGCCCTGAGCTTTCTGGGCATCGGCGCAGGCCCGGCAATCTTCGCGCTGTTCCTCGCCTCCCTGCTGCCCATCGTGCGCAACACCTACGAAGGCCTGAAAAACGTCCCCGCCTCGCTCAAGGAAGCCGCCACCGGCATCGGCATGACCCCGCGCCAGACGCTGTGGCGGGTCGAGCTGCCCAATGCGGTACCGATCATCGTCGGCGGCATTCGAGTGGCACTGGCAATCAACGTGGGTACCGCGCCGCTGTCGTTCCTGATCGGCGCCAACAGCCTGGGCAGCCTGATCTTCCCCGGCATCGCCCTTAACAACCAGCCGCAACTGTTGCTGGGCGCCGCCACCACGGCCTTGCTCGCCCTGCTGCTCGATGCGCTGGTCAGCCAATGCAGTCGCCGCTGGCTCGAACGCGGCCTGGCCAACTAAGCGAAGGAACCCCCATGAAAAGAATCGCCTTGTTGCTGGGCGCGGCCCTGCTGTTCGCAGGATTCGCCCAGGCCGCCGACAAACCCCTGATCCGCCTCGGCGCGCGGGTGTTCACCGAACAGACCGTGCTGGCCGAAATCACCGCGCAGTACCTGCGCAGCCACGGCTTCGACGTGCGCATCACCGGCGGCCTGGGCAGCACCCTGGCGCGCAGCGCGCAGGAAAGCGGCCAACTGGACATGGTGTGGGAATACACCGGCGTGTCGCTGGTGTCCTACAACCATATCGACGAACGCATGGACAGCGCCGAGGCCACCTACGCCCGGGTCAAGCAGCTGGACGCGAAGAAGGGCCTGGTGTGGCTGGCACCCTCGAAGTTCAGCAACACCTATGCCCTGGCGCTGCCGCGCAACATCGCCGAGCAGTACCCGCAGGTCAACAGCATCAGCCAGCTCAATCAGGTGCTGCGCGACGAGCCCGACCGCAGCCATGTACTGGCGCTGGACACCGAGTTCGCCAACCGCCCCGACGGCCTGGTGGGCCTGACCCAGACCTACGACCTGCAGTTCACCCGCCGCGACATCCGCCAGATGGACGCCGGGCTGGTGTACACCGCGCTGCGCAACGGCCAGGTGTTCAGCGGGCTGGTGTACACCACCGACGGGCGCCTGAGCGCCTTCGACCTCAAGCTGCTGGATGACGACCTGCACTACTTCCCCGACTACACCGCCGCCCCGGTGGTGCGCCAGGCCGTACTCGACGCCCATCCGCAACTGGCCGGCCTGCTCAAGCCGCTGGCCGAGCAACTGGATGACGAGACCATGCGCCAGCTCAATGCCAAGGTGGACGTCGAGCACCAGAGCCCGAGCAAAGTCGCCGCCGTCTACCTGCGCCAGCATCCACCTGCCGAGGAGCAACCATGAGTCTGCTTGATACCTTCGCCCACCTGGACTGGGCCCAGGTGCTGCAACTGACCTGGGAGCACATCACCCTGGTCGGCATCGCGGTCACCCTGGCCATTCTGATCGGCGTACCGCTGGGCATCCTGATGACCCGCTTTCCTGTGCTTGCCGGGCCTCTGCAGGCCAGCGCCACGGTGCTGCTGACCGTGCCGTCGATCGCCCTGTTCGGCCTGCTGCTGCCGTTCTATTCCAAGTTCGGCCAGGGCCTGGGCCCGCTGCCGGCGATCACCGCAGTGTTTCTGTATTCACTGCTGCCGATCCTGCGCAACACCTACCTGGCGCTGACCAACGTCGAGCCCGGCATACGCGAAGCCGCCCGCGGCATCGGCATGACCTTCGGCCAGCGCCTGCGCATGGTCGAGCTGCCGATTGCGGTACCGGTGATTCTGGCTGGTGTACGCACCGCCGTGGTGATGAACATCGGCGTGATGACCATTGCCGCGACCATCGGTGCCGGTGGCCTTGGCGTACTTATCCTGACCTCCATCAGCCGCAGCGACATGTCGATGCTGCTGGTCGGCGCCGTGCTGGTGAGCCTGCTGGCCATCTTCGCCGACCTGCTGCTGCAAGCCCTGCAACGCTCGCTGACTCCAAAAGGACTGCTCAAATGATCGAACTTCAGAACCTGTGCAAGACCTTCCACAGCAACGGCAAGGACGTAAAGGCCGTCGACTCGGTAAGCCTGACGGTCAACGAAGGCGAGATCTGCGTGTTCCTCGGCCCGTCCGGGTGCGGCAAGAGCACCACCCTCAAGATGATCAACCGCCTGATCGCGCCCACCTCGGGCAAGGTGCTGATCAATGGCGAAGACACCACCGACCTGGACGCGGTGACGCTGCGTCGCACCATCGGCTATGTGATCCAGCAGATCGGCCTGTTCCCCAACATGACCATCGAGGAGAACATCACCGTGGTGCCGCGCCTGCTCGGTTGGGACAAGCACAAGTGCCACGAGCGGGCCCGCGAGCTGATGAGCATGATCAAGCTCGAGCCCAAGCAGTACCTGCACCGCTACCCGCGTGAACTGTCCGGTGGCCAGCAGCAGCGTATCGGCGTGATCCGCGCGCTGGCGGCGGATGCGCCGCTGCTGCTGATGGACGAGCCGTTCGGTGCGGTCGACCCGATCAACCGCGAGATGATCCAGAACGAATTCTTCGAGATGCAGCGTGCATTGAACAAGACCGTGATCATGGTCAGCCACGACATCGACGAGGCGATCAAGCTGGGCGACAAGATCGCCATCTTCCGCGCCGGCAAGCTGATCCAGATCGACCACCCCGACACCTTGCTGGCGCACCCGGCAGATGACTTCGTGAGCAACTTCGTGGGCCAGGACAGCACCCTCAAGCGCCTGCTGCTGGTGCGTGCCGAGGATGCGGCGGACAACGCGCCATCGGTGAGCCCCGAGACGTCGGTGGCCGATGCGCTGGAGCTGATGGACGAACATGACCGTCGCTACGTGGTGGTCACCGATGGCCAGAACAAGGCGATGGGCTATGTGCGCCGGCGCGACCTGCACCGTCAGCAGGGCACCTGCGCGGACTTCCTGCGCACCTTCAACGCCACCGCCGCGCATGACGAGCACCTGCGCATCCTGCTGTCGCGCATGTACGAGTTCAACCGTTCGTGGTTGCCGGTGCTGGACGCCGAGAACGTGTTCCTGGGCGAGGTCACCCAGGAATCGATTGCCGCGTACCTGAGTTCGGGGCGTTCGCGGGGCATGAAGACCAGCATCGTGTCGCCGGCTGAGGCGGTGGCCTGAATAGCTCCACCGCGATCTACTGCCGAACAGACAAGGCTGACAACGCCGGTCCGGCAGGCCATGGCCTGTGCGATCGGCGTAGCGAAGGCGTTGTCAGAACCCTACACTGGCCTGCACATAGAACGTGCGCGGCTCGCCCAGGTAGATCCCCGAATTGTTGTCGCTGGAACGGGTGAAGAACTGCTTGTCGAAGATGTTCTTCACCCCCGCCGCCAGCTTCAGGTTCGACAGCTGCGCACCAAAGTCATACCCGCCCCGCGCACTCCAGGTCACATACCCCGGAATGTCGCCATACTGCCCATCAGCCGTCGGTTCGGTGATGTAGTCGCCGGTGAAGGCACCTTTGCTGGTCATGCCGGTACCCGGAGCACGCTGTTTGGATTGCGCATAGGCGTCCACATTCCAGGTCCAGCGGTCCACCTGGTAACGCAGCCCGGCATTGGCGATCTGGCGTGAGTAGAACGGCAGGTCGCGCCCTTCGAAGCCCGGGATCGCCCCTTCATAGGTGGCGCGGGTGTAGGTGAAGCCGGCGTTCGCACTCAAGCCCTGCAGACGCGGGTCCAGCCCTGCCAGGTCGTAGTGCATCGAGGCCTCGATGCCCTGGTGCTTGGTCGCGCCCAGGTTGGTCCAGCCCACGTCGTTGCTGATGTACTGCAGCTCGTCATCGAAGTCGATGTAGAACGCGGTCAGCTCGCCGCCCCAGTTGCCGTTGTCATAGCGCGTGCCGATCTCGTAGGTCTTGGCCTTCTCGGCCTGCAGGCCGTTGGCGGTCTGGTCGCCCTGCCCGCCCTGGCCCAGCTGGAAGTACTGCAGGCTGCCGAACGAGGTCTCGTAGTTGGCGAACAGCTTCCACGCATCGGACAGGTGATACATCACACTCAATGCCGGCAGCGGTTCGTTGCTGGTCACGCTGCGGCTCTTGGCCACCACCGGCTTGTTGCCCAGGCCCATGACCGGGCGATCGTTCCAGTCGGTGTTGATGTGCTCGAAACGCACGCCCGGGGTGATGGTCCAGTTGCCCACGTCGATCTTGTTGTCGATGTAGTAGGCGCTGGCCTCGGTGCCGCCGGTACGGTCCTGGTACACGTGGCCGTCGGATTCCGGGGTCACGGTGGGCACGTTGTCGATCAGCGCCAGGCGCGTGGCCTGCTCGTGCATGGCTTCCTTGAGGTAGCGATAACCGACGCTGACCTCCTGGGTGGCCGGGCCGGTGACGAACACCCGCGACAGGCGCGGCTCGACGGCAAAGGTGTGGTAGCTGCGCGGGTACGACGACAGCGTCTGCTGGTCGCGCGCGGCAATGCTGCTGCCACGGAAGCTGTCGGTGTAGTAGGTCTGCACCTCGAACTGGGTCACGTCGTCGATCTGGCGCAGGTACTTGAGCGAGACATCCTTGCGCCGACCGGTGAAGTTGTCGTGGTCGCGGTCGGACTGGTAGGGGTTCTTGTCGAACTGGGCCTGGGTCAGGCCGCCGGGCATGTCGGCCTTGCCATCGTAGTAATGGAAGTTCAGCGACAGCTCGTCACGGTCGGTCAGCGCCCAGTGGGTCTTGAACAGCACGTCGTCGATGTCGTTGCTGTTGTTGCTGCTGCGGTAGCCATTGCCCTTGACCCCGGAGTACAGCAACGCCGCACCCAGGCCATTGTCGGCGGTGCCGCCAAGGAAGGCCGACTCGATGTGCTTCCAGCCGCCATGACGCGAGGTCTGGATCGTGGTGCCCAGCTCGCCGGTGGCCTTCTCGGGGATGGCTCGGGTGACGAAGTTGATCACCCCGCCGACGTTCTGCGGCCCATAGCGCACCGAGCCTGCGCCGCGCACCACGTCGATGCTGTCCAGGTTGCCCGAGGAAATCGGCGCCATCGACAACTGCGGCTGGCCATACGGGGCGAATGCGGCGGGAATGCCATCGATCAGCACCGTGGAACGCGGCGACAGGCGCGAGGTGAGCCCGCGCACGCCGACGTTCAGCGCGATGTCGCTGCCGCCGGTGCCGTTGGAGTCCTGCACCTGCACACCCGGCACCCCGCGCAGCACGTCGCGCACGCTCAGCGCGCCCTGCTCGACCATGGCTTCACGGCGTACCACGGTGCGCGCACCGGGGTGGTTCTGCACCACGCTTTCCTGAGCGTCGCCCAGCCAGTCGCCGACCATGCTGATGTCGGTAGGCGCCAGCTCCAGGGTGCCGGGCGCCGTGCTCACCGGCTGCGCCGCGTGCAGCACCACGGTGCCCTGGGAAATCTCGTAGGTCAGCCCGCTGCCCTGCAGCAGGGCCTGCAGCGCCTGTTCGGGGGCCAGGTTGCCGGACACCGCCGGGGCCTGCTTGCCGGCCACCAGGTCGGGGCTGAAGAACAGTTGCAGCGATGTCTGCCGGCCCAGCTGGCCCAGTGCCGCGGCCAGCGGCTGGGCCTGGATCTGGATGCTGGTGGGTGCCGAATCGGCGTAGCTGTTGGCGATGCCGCCGCTGACGGCCAATGCCAGTGCCAGCGGCAGCCAGCGTTTGGAAACCTTGTTGTTGTTCACGTCGTCGAGAAGTCCTGAGGGTCAGAAAATCGGCCACCGCCTGCGAATGAAAATGCTTGGCAGTTGCAGTTGGGCAGGAAGACGAACAACGGGGAAAAAACCTGAATCTATTTTGCGATTATTTCTTGCGAGCCATCGGCATGGGCCTTGATGGCCACCGGCAGGATGCTGGGCAAGGCGCGCAGCAGGGCGTCGGTGTCATCGGTGCTGAAGCTGCTGCTGAGGCGCAGCGCCGCCGTTTTGCCGGGAGCCACGCGCAGCGGGTGTTCGCGGTAGCGCGAGACCTCGCGCACCACCTCGCCCAGCGGCACATCGTTGAACACCAGTTTGCCGCCGCGCCAGGCGGTCAACGCGGCGGCGTCCACCGTATAGGGCGCTGCCACCGCGCCATGGGCATCGATGTGCGAGCCGAGGCCGGCGCTCAGCAGCGCCTGCGCCTGGCCGTCGCCCTGCACGCGCACCGAACCCTGCTCGACCGCCACGCGGGTCTGCTCGCTGTCGCGGCGCACATCGAAGCGCGTACCGGTGACCGTGACCTTGCCATGGCCGGTGCTGACCACGAAGGGGCGGGCCGTATCATGGGCAACGCTGAACATCACCTCGCCCTGCTCCAGGCGAATGTCCCGCTGCCCGGCACTGAAACTCACCTGCACCCGCGTGCGGCCGTTGAGCTCCAGGCGCGAGCCATCGGGCAGGTCGAGCTGGCGACGCTCGCCCAGGCCGGTCTGCATCTGGCCCTGGTAATTGAGCTGGTGCTGCTGCCAGCCGAACCAGCCAAGCCCTGCCGCGACCGCCACCACACTGGCTGCCAGGGCCTGGCGCAACAGGCGTCGACGCGGCAGCTGGCGTACCGGGTCGGGCGCACACAAGGCCTGCAGGCGCTCGCGCGGCAGCAGGTCGGCCGCGCCCCACAGGCGCCCGAGCAGGTCGTACTCGTATTTATGCTGGGGGTGCTGCGCCAGCCAGGCATGCAGTTGCGCCTGCTGCTGGGGCGTCAGGGGCGCATCGCGGCCACGGGCGAACCATTCGGCGGCCTGGTCGCGCACGGCGTCATCGCCGCAGGGGCATGTGCCCTGATTCATGAAAACATTTGCCTGACTCATCTCGTTGACACATCCAGGTGCTCACGCAGATGCCGGAGCGTGCGGATCATATACTTTTCGACCATGTTCTTGGTCAAGCCCATGCGCTCGGCGATCTCGGCCTGGGTCAGGCCTTCGAGCTTCTGCCAGATGAACACCTTGCGGCAGTTGAGCGGCAGCTCGGCCAGGGCGCGTTCCACGCTGTCGGCCAGCTCCAGTGCATGCACATAGGCCTCGGGGTCATCGCCCGGGGTGGGCGAGAGGTCCAGCCCTTCCTGCTCCAGGGCCTGGCGCCGGTCTTCGCGCCGGTAGCCGTCCACGGCAATGTTGCGTGCCGTCTGGTGCAGATAGGCGCGCGGCTGCTCGACTGGCAGGGCGGGGTTTTCCAGCACCCGCACAAAGGCATCGTGCGCGAGGTCCTCGGCCTGCTGACGACTGCGCAGCTTGCGTGTCCAGGTGCCGATCAGCTCATGGTAGTGGTCGAGGAAGCCTTTGTGTCGAGACACGGTGCGGGGGTCGTCGCTAGGCGGGAGGGAGGTTGCGAATAGTAATGTTTCTTATTAAACCCGGCAATCACCGCCGGGCGATTGCCCTGCAACAGCGCCCATGCGAGCGGCTAAAAATATGCACACACGCCCCGCTGTGAACGGTGCCCGTGCCCTGCCCGTTCAAGCTGTTTGCGTGCGCTTGCCCAACCTTTTGGGGCCATCGTCGCCGAAGTTGACGCCATCGTTGTTTTAGCTGAGTTGGCCTGCAAAAGCTGCGAACGTGCGGGTATTTTTAACGCTTCGCAAAACTTCGGGAACATCTGCCTGTCATCCGGGTCGGTTAAAACGAGGGGTGTCTGCAACGTGCGTCAGCGTAGCGAAAAAACGCGAGATTTTTTGTTGATCTTGAATCCTTCAGGTCCTAAAGTTCGCGCCGAGCGTCCATGCTGGAAACGATCCATCCGGCTCAAGTACTGACGACGAGACAGCAAGGTCACCCGCTGCGCAGCTTCTGCGACCCGGTTGACCTTTTTGCTTTCGGCGACATGCCTTGGGAAGTAGGCGAACCAAAGTGGGGATACGGAGGGCGCTCAGTTGCAGCCACTTATTCATTCAGTTTGCCCATGGAGTCCCCCAGCATGTCGATCCAGGTCGAAGACTACTTCGCACGCGATACCTTCAACAAAATGAAGGCGTTCGCCGACAAGCAAGAAACCCCGTTCGTGCTCATCGACACGGCCATGATCAGCAAGGCCTATGACGACCTGCGCGCCGGTTTCGAATTCGCCAAGGTGTACTACGCGGTCAAGGCCAACCCTGCGGTCGAAATCATCGACCTGCTCAAGGACAAGGGCTCGAACTTCGACATCGCCTCGATCTACGAGCTGGACAAGGTGATGGCCCGCGGCATCGGCCCGGAGCGCATCAGCTACGGCAACACCATCAAGAAATCCAAGGACATCCGCTACTTCTACGAGAAGGGCGTGCGCCTGTACGCCACCGACTCCGAAGCCGACCTGCGCAATATCGCCAAGGCCGCACCGGGCTCGAAAGTGTATGTACGCATCCTTACCGAAGGCTCCACCACCGCCGACTGGCCGCTGTCGCGCAAGTTCGGCTGCCAGACCGACATGGCCATGGACCTGCTGATCCTGGCCCGCGACCTGGGCCTGGTGCCTTACGGCATCTCCTTCCACGTGGGTTCGCAGCAGCGCGACATCAGCGTGTGGGATGCGGCCATCGCCAAGGTCAAGGTGATCTTCGAGCGCCTGAAGGAAGAAGACGGCATCGTGCTCAAGCTGATCAACATGGGTGGCGGCTTTCCGGCCAACTACATCACCCGTACCAACAGCCTGGAAACCTACGCCGAAGAGATCATTCGCTTTCTCAAGGAAGACTTCGGCGACGACCTGCCGGAAATCATCCTGGAGCCTGGCCGCTCGCTGATTGCCAACGCCGGCATCCTGGTCAGCGAAGTGGTGCTGGTGGCGCGCAAGTCGCGTACCGCCGTGGAGCGCTGGGTATACACCGACGTGGGCAAGTTCTCCGGCCTGATCGAAACCATGGACGAGTCGATCAAGTTCCCGATCTGGACCGAGAAGAAAGGCGAGATGGAAGAGGTGGTGATCGCCGGCCCGACCTGCGACAGCGCCGACATCATGTACGAACACTACAAGTACGGCCTGCCGCTGAACCTGGCCATCGGTGACCGCCTGTACTGGCTGTCGACCGGCGCCTACACCACCAGCTACAGCGCGGTGGAGTTCAACGGCTTCCCGCCGCTGAAGGCGTACTACCTGTAACCACGGGTCAGCTGCACACGAAAGGCGACGGTTGCTACCGTCGCCTTTTTTCATGGGCCCACGCGGTCAGCTCAGCACACGCAGTACATGTGCCTCGAACTCGAGGTTCTCCCCGCTGATCACATTCAGGTAATCCATGCCGTCGGAGTGACGGTAGTTGCCGATGCTGCACTCGTAGGTGTCATAGAGCTTCAGTCGCAGCACGTCATGGTCGCCCCACTCCCCCAAGGGCTTGACCAGCCAGGGCTCGCTGGTACCCCCCGGGAACAGGCCCACATAGTGATTGAAGTTCTTGCCCACCGCCGCGCCCCGATAGAACCCGGTATCCGAAGAGCTGGAGATGTTGTAGGTAATGCGCCGGTCGGTGTGGGAGACGTAGTCGAAACGAAAATTGACCGGCTTGATGAGCCGGGTGTCGGTCATCACCTGCAACCAGCCATCGTTGTCGATGCCGCCTTCGACCAGGCTGATACCGATACGGCCCTTGTGGCCCGGCGTCACCGAGTAGAGGCTGGCGATGAATGAGAAATTCCAGGTGTCACTCATGGCGACCCCCTGCGCAGGCAAGGCCCGGGTGACTGGCAAGACGGTGGTTGCTGTTCATGGTCGATCTTCCTTGAGAAGCATGGGAGTGATCGAGCATAGAAAGGCGGCAGGCTAAACCCGAGAGTGAAGGCTTTCCGTGGCCTGCCGCGACACCTGCTCCAGACGCTGCCGATAGGCCCCCGCCATCGCCTGGATCTGCGGCTGCTCGGCCTGCTCCAGGCTGGCCACTGCAGCACGCAGGAAGTTGCCGTTACCCTGCTCCAGGGCCTTTTGCAGCCACACCAGCGACTGCTCCATGTGGCCTTGCTCGGCGAGGATCGCCGCATGGCTGAACTGCCCGCGAAAATCGCCGGCCTCGGCAGAAAGACGGTACCAGTGCATGGCGGCGTGCCGGTCGGCCGCGCAGGCCAGCCCCTGTTCCAGGTAACGTCCCAGCAGGTTCATCGACTTGGCGTGGCCGGCGTGGGCGGCCTGCTGATACAGGTGCAGGGCCGCAGCATGGTCCTGGCCCACCCCCCGCCCCGTGGCCAGCAGGTTGGCCAGGTTGTACTGCCCCCAGTCCAGCCCTGCGGCAGCGGCCGCACGGTAGTGACCGGCCGCCGCCGCCAGGTCGGCCTGCCCTCCCCACCCATGCTCCAGGCAGCGCCCGAGCATGTTGTGCCCCATCGCACTGCCCTGGCGGGCGGCAATGCCGAACCAGGTCCGCGCCAGTGCCGGGTCCTGCTCGATGCCACGCCCGTCGAGCAGGATCTGCCCCAGCAGCAGCTGGGCCTCGACAACGTTCTGCGCGGCAGCCGCCAGCAGGGCCTGGGCCGCCTTGCCCGGACTGTGTTCGATGAGTTGATGCAACTGGTCGATATCGACCTGTTCTTCGCGACGCAGGCTGAAGGTCACGGCTCAGACCTCTGCCCAGCGGCGCAGCAGGTTGTGGTAGGTGCCGGTGAGCTGAATCAGCGACGGGTGGTCGGGCACATCCACCGTGAGCTGCTGGATGGCGTTGTCCATCTCGAACAGCAAGGCCCGCTGGCTGTCCTCGCGCACCATGCTCTGGGTCCAGAAAAACGCCGCATAGCGCGCCCCGCGGGTTACCGGGTTGACCTTGTGCAGGCTGGTGCCGGGGTACAGCACCATGTCGCCTGCCGCCAGCTTGACCTGCTGCAGGCCATAGGTGTCCTGGATCTCCAGCTCGCCACCGTCGTATTCGTCGGGGTCGCTGAAGAACAGCGTCGACGACAGGTCGGTACGTACCCGCTCATGGCTGCCGCGCGGCTGGCGAATGGCGTTGTCGATGTGAAAGCCGAAGCTGCCCCCTTCGCGGTAGCAGTTGACCAGCGGCGGGAACACCTTGAACGGCAGCGCCGCCGACATGAAGCGCGGGTTGCTCCACAGGCGCTCGATCATCGCGCTGCCGATTTCCTTGGCCAGCGGGTGCGCCTCGGGCAGCTGCAGGTTGTGCTTGGCCTTGGCCGACTGGTAGCCCGCGGTGATCTTGCCGTCGGCCCAATCGGCCTGCTCCAGCGCCTGGCGAATACGCTGCACTTCTTCGCGGGTGAACAGGCCGGGAATGTGTAAAAGCATGGCGCAGGCACCAGGGGTCGGCTAAAGGGCGTCAATGGTATTGATTCTTATTGAACCAGTACAAGCCCCTTGCGAGGGGCGGGACGTTTCAGCAGGCATAAACCGCCACACAAAGGTGTAAAGAATGTAAATTCAGTACGAATAGCAATTGATCTCAATTGTTACTCATATTTGTTTACATTATATTTCGGCGCCTTCACACCTTGGGGACCTTCCGATGTCGCGCCATTACGTGCCTACCGCTGTCAGTTCACCACGCCTGCTTGCTTCTGCCATCGGGGTCGCGTTGAGCGCCACGTCCGCCGGCCACCTGGCCTATGCGGCCGACGCAGCCCCGGCCACAAGCGGCTCGATCGCGCTGGATGCCACCAGCATCAATGGCCAGGCCGATACCGCCAGCACCGACTACAAGGTCGAGAAGTCCTCATCGCAGAAGTACACGGCGCCGCTGGTGGACATCCCGCGCAGCGTGACCGTGGTGCCGCAACAGGTCATCAAGGACACCAACGCCCTGACCCTGCAGGATGCCCTGCGTACCGTGCCGGGCATCACCATGGGCGCCGGCGAAGGCGGCAACCCGTCGGGCGATCGCCCTTTCATTCGCGGCTTCGACTCGCAAGGCTCGATGTACCTGGACGGCGTGCGTGACGTGGGCTCGCAGACCCGCGAGATCTTCGCCATCGAATCGGTTGAAGTGGCCAAGGGCCCCAACTCGACCATCGGCGGGCGCGGTGCAGCCGGTGGCACCATCAACCTGGTGACCAAGAAGGCCCACCTGGGCAACAGCACCGACGGTGCCTTCACCTGGGGCTCGGACCAGACCAAGCGCTACACCTTCGATGGCAACTACCAGTTCCTCGACACCGCAGCGTTTCGCCTGAACCTGATGAGCCACGAAAGCAACGTGGCCGGTCGCGACGAGGTCAACTACGACCGCTGGGGCGTGGCCCCGTCCCTGGTATTCGGCCTGGGTACCCCGACCCGCGTGAGCCTGGACTACTACCACGTGGAGAGCGACGACCTGCCGGATTCGGGCATCCCCTACGGCCTGCGCTCGGGCAGCACCGCCGGGCGCACCTCGGCCAACCCGGACAAGCCTGACGATGGCGGCCGCAGCAGCAACTACTACGGCCTGGTCGATCGCGACTTCTACAAGACCCGTGCCGATATCGCGACCATCGCCGTCGAGCACGACCTGAACGATGCGCTGACCCTCAAGAACACCCTGCGCCACGGCAACACCCTGCAAGACTTCATCTACAGCCAGCCCGACGACAGCAAGGGCAACATCCTCAACGGTGAAGTCTGGCGCCGCCCGAACAACCGCGTGGCCAACACCCGCACCACCACCAACCAGACCGACCTGTTCGGCGAGGTGTACATCGGCGGGTTCAAGAACACCTTCTCCACCGGTATCGAGCTGAGCCGCGAGGCCTCCACCAAGGAAGGCTACGACATCACCGGCTTCCGTTCCGGCAACTGCTCTTCGGCCACCGGCCAGATCCCGGGTGTGTGCACCTCGTTCCCCAATCCCAACCCGAACGAGGCCTGGGGCGGCGACGTGACCCGTACCGATGCCGGCGCCGACACCACCAGCAGCACCCGCGCCATCTACCTGACCGATACCCTGGAGCTGAACCCGGCCTGGCTGCTGACCATGGGCCTGCGCTACGACCACTTCGACACCAAGGCCAAGACCAAGGTGGCGGGTGGTGCGACCAGCTTCAAGACCGAAGACACCAGCGAGTTCGTGACCGGCCAGTTGGGCCTGACCTGGAAGCCGACCGACAACGGCAGCGTGTACATCTCGTATGCGACCTCGGCCACCCCGGCCGGCGCTTCGCTGGGTGAAGGCAGCGACGGCAACCCGCTGCTGACGCCGACCACCACCAGCGACCTGAAGGCCGAAGAGACCACCAACTACGAAATCGGCACCAAGTGGGACCTGCTCGATCAGCGTCTGAACCTGACCGCCGCGATCTTCCGCACCGAGAAGGAAAACGCCCGCGTACTGGTCGATGCCAACACCTACCAGAACGCCGGCAAGAGCCGCGTCGATGGCCTGGAGCTGACCGCCACCGGCAAGCTGACCAATGACTGGCAGGTGTTCGCCGGCTACACCTACATGGACGCCAAGCTGGTCGACGGTGGCGCGCAGTCGGTCGGCGGTGTGCTGGTGGACGGCTACAACGACGGCAACCAGATGCCCAACACGCCGAACAACAGCCTGACCCTGTGGACCACCTACAACGTCACGCCAAAACTCACCCTCGGCGGTGGTGCCTTCTACGTCGACGACGTGTTCGGCAACGTGACCAACAGCGTGATGGTCGATTCGTACTGGCGCTACGACGCCATGGCCAGCTACAAGCTGACCAAGAACGTCGACCTGCAGCTGAACGTGCAGAACCTCACCAACGAGGTCTACTACGACAAGGCCTACGCGGCGCACTACGCCAACCAGGCGGCCGGTCGCACGGCGCTGTTGACCACCAGCTTCCACTTCTGACGGCAGCTGGCAGGCCCGGCCCCGTTCACTTCGGTGATCGGGGCATTTGTGTATCAAGGCATAATGCGCGGCGCATTCACGCAACCCGCAACACAAGGTGGTCGATGTGGTGAAGAAAAGCCTGTTTCAACTGCACTGGTTCTTCGGCATCACCGCCGGGCTGGTGCTGGCGCTGATGGGAGTGACCGGGGCAACCTGGTCGTTCCAGGACGAATTGCTGCGCCTGTTCAACCCACAGGTGCTCAAGGTGCAGGTGCGCGACGAAGGCGTGCTGCCGCCGGCCGAACTGGTGCGCCGCGTCGAGGCCGAACAGGGCGACAAGGTGTCGATGCTGTGGGTGAACGTGCGCAGCGACGAAGCTGCGCGCATCTTCTTCACCCCACCGCCGGGCGAGCGCCGCGGCACCCTGCGCTATGCCGACCCCTACACCGGCAAGCTGCAGCCCCCGGTCAGTGGCCAGGGGTTCTTCGACCTGATGCTGCAGTTGCACCGCTTCCTCGCCATGGGCGACACCGGCCGGCAGATCACCGGCGCCTGTACCCTGATGCTGATCTTCTTCTGCCTGTCGGGGCTGTACCTGCGCTGGCCGCGTCAGGCGCTGAACTGGCGAACCTGGCTGACCCTGGACTGGGCGAAGAAAGGTCGTGCCTTCAACTGGGACCTGCACGCGGTGGCCGGTACCTGGTGCCTGCTGTTCTACCTGCTGTTTGCCCTGACCGGGTTGTTCTGGTCCTACGAGTGGTACCGCGAGGGGCTGAACCGGTTGCTGGGCGATGCACCGGCCGCTGGCGAACAGCGCAAGCGCGGCGAAGGCCGTGGCCGCCCGCCCGCACCCGGCAAGGATGCGGCGCCGCTGGTGGTGGACTACGACGCCATCTGGACCAGCCTGCAGGCAGCGGCCGGCCCGGGCCTGCGCACCTACAACCTGCGCCTGCCACCGGCCGGCGGCCAGCCCGCCACCCTGTTCTACCTGCTCGACAACGCCGAGCACGAGCGCGCGCTCAACACCCTGAGCCTGGACCCGGCCACCGGCGTGGTACGCCAGCACGATCGCTACACCGACAAGTCGTTCAAGGCGCAGCTGCTGGCCAGCGTGTATGCCCTGCATGTGGGCAGCTACTTCGGGCTCACCGGGCGCATCCTGGTGACCCTCGCCAGCCTGAGCATGCCGCTGTTCTTCATCACCGGCTGGCTGCTGTACCTGGACCGCAGGCGCAAGAAGCGCCAGGTACGCGAGGCGCGCAAGGGCCTGAACCCGGCCGGCGACACAGGCAACGGATGGCTGGTGGGGTTTGCCAGCCAGAGCGGCTTCGCCGAACAACTGGCCTGGCAGAGCGCCGGGCAACTGCAGGCGGCGGGCCTGGCGGTGCGCGTGCAGCCCCTGGCGACGCTGACCGAAACCGATCTGCAGCAGGCGCAACGCGCGCTGTTCGTGGTCAGCACCTTTGGCGACGGCGAGGCGCCGGACAGCGCCCGAGGCTTCGAGCGCAAGGTGCTTGGCCAGCCGTGGACGCTGGGTAACCTGAACTACGCCCTGCTCGCACTGGGAGACCGCCAGTACCCGCATTTCTGCGGTTTTGCGCGCAGCTTGCAGCACTGGCTGGAGGCTCGCGGTGCCACCGCCAGTTTCTCTGCCGTGGAAGTCGACAGTGCAGATCCTGCTGCCTTGCAGCAATGGCAGCAGCAGTTGGCGGCATTGACCGGCGCAGCGCCGCTGTCTGCCTGGCAGCCGCCGCAGTTCAGCGCCTGGACCTTGACCCGGCGCGAGCTGCTCAACCCTGGCAGCCAGGGCGCACCGGTGTACTTGCTCGGCCTGCAACCGTCGCAGCCAGAGCGCTGGGATGCCGGGGACCTGGTCGATGTACTGCCGCGCAATGCCGGTTCGACGGTCAAGGCGTTGCTCGACGGGCTTGGCCTTGAGCCTCACACGCCTGTGCGTGTGGACGGCCTGGAGGAGCGCCTGGACCATGCACTGGGCGGGCGGTTGTTGCCGGCCAGCCGCGGCCACCTGATCGGCCTGCACGCGCAGGCGCTGGTGGATGCGTTGATCCCGGTGGCAGCGCGCGAATACTCCATCGCCTCGATTGCCAGTGACGGTGTGCTGGAGCTGATCGTGCGCCAGGAGCGTCATCCGGACGGCACGCTGGGCCTGGGCTCGGGCTGGCTGACCGAACACCTGGCGCTGGGCGCGAGCGTGAGCGTGCGGTTGCGCCGCAACAGCGGTTTCCATCTGCCGACGGCTCCGGCACCGATGATCCTGATCGGCAACGGTACCGGGCTGGCCGGGTTGCGCAGCCTGCTGAGGGCGCGAATCGTGGACGGCGAGCAACGCAACTGGCTGCTGTTTGGCGAGCGTAACCGGGCGCATGACTTCCTGTGCGAGGAGGAACTGCAGGGCTGGCTGGCAAGTGGTGAACTGGCGCGGCTGGACCTGGCGTTCTCGCGGGACCAGGCGCAGAAGGTGTATGTGCAAGATCGGCTGCGCGAACAGGCTGATGAGCTGCGCCGATGGCTGGCGGAGGGAGCGTCGATCTATATCTGTGGCAGCCTTGAAGGCATGGCGGCGGGTGTGGATGCGGTGCTGGCCGAGGTGCTGGGGGCTGAAGAGCTTGAGCAGTTGATCGAGCTGGGGCGGTACCGGCGGGATGTGTATTGAGCGTCACTCTTCGCTGGCAAGGCCGGCGCCTACGGGGCTGGTGGATGCCCGGAGGCCCCCGCCGTGCCCGCCGAGGGGCTGGCTGGTTTACACATATC
>NZ_JASCPN010000160.1:0-290 GCF_029960155.1 Pseudomonas sp. PS01300
GATAACGGGAGGCGAACGGCTTCATTCCTGCGACTCTCTATTTGCGCAAAAAGCGAGCAAGTCTACACCCAGCGCGCTGGCGCGAAAATAACTCATCAGGATGTAGCGGCGATTAAAATGTCGCAGGGCGCGACCCTGTCGGCCGCACCCTGCCCATGGGGCTGCGCGCTCAGCGCCGGGGCAGCGCCAGTCTCACCAAGAATAGCACTGCCGCACACACCACGATGGATGGGCCGGCCGGGGTGTCCTTGAACCACGACAGGGCCAGCACGCCACACACCGCCACTACG
>NZ_JASCPN010000161.1:0-287 GCF_029960155.1 Pseudomonas sp. PS01300
CCAGAGCCTGAGCGCGCTATCGACAAGCCGTTCCTGATGCCAATCGAAGACGTATTCTCGATCTCGGGTCGTGGTACCGTTGTTACCGGTCGTATCGAGCGTGGCATCGTCCGCGTTCAAGACGCCCTGGAAATCGTTGGTCTGCGTGACACCACCACCACCACCTGCACCGGTGTTGAGATGTTCCGCAAGCTGCTGGACGAAGGTCGTGCTGGCGAGAACTGCGGCGTGCTGCTGCGCGGCACCAAGCGTGACGACGTTGAGCGTGGCCAGGTTCTGGTCAAGCC
>NZ_JASCPN010000162.1:0-286 GCF_029960155.1 Pseudomonas sp. PS01300
GACCAGGCGCGGCAGATTTTTAAGATGCACTGTGATTGACGCAGGTGATCGGGGGCTTCGGCCTTCCTTCGCTTTCCCCGGCGGCACTGACCGCTTTAACCCAGACTTCTAGGGTTTTTCATGACGCGCTACATATTCGTCACGGGCGGTGTTGTTTCTTCATTGGGGAAAGGCATTGCCTCGGCTTCATTGGCTGCCATCCTGGAGGCGCGGGGGCTCAAGTTCACCATGCTCAAGCTGGACCCGTACATCAACGTCGACCCGGGCACCATGAGCCCGTTCCAGC
>NZ_JASCPN010000163.1:0-286 GCF_029960155.1 Pseudomonas sp. PS01300
CCCTGGAACAGGTGGCCCTGACCCTGCTGCGCCGCTATGGCGTGGTGTGCTGGCGGCTGCTCGAACGCGAGGCCGCCTGGCTGCCGAGCTGGCGGGACCTGCTGCGCACGTTGCACCGCCTGGAGGCGCGTGGCGAGATCCGTGGCGGTCGCTTCATCAGCGGGCTGGCCGGCGAACAGTTCGCCTTGCCCGAGGCCATCGGCGTATTGCGCGAAGTACGCAGGCGCCCGCTGGATGGCAGCCTGGTGGCGGTGAGAGCCAGCGACCCGCTGAACCTGGTGGGCAC
>NZ_JASCPN010000164.1:0-285 GCF_029960155.1 Pseudomonas sp. PS01300
CCAGCCAGCGCTGCCTCCATGAACTGATCGAAGCCCAGGCTGCGCGTGCGCCGGGCTCCATCGCGCTGACCCTGGGTGACGCCCAGCTCAGCTACCGCGAACTCAACGAACGCGCCAACCAGATGGCCCATGCGTTGATTGCCCAGGGCATCGGGCCAGAGGTGCTGGTGGGCCTGGCCTGCGAGCGCAGCCTGGAGATGGTGGTCGGCCTGCTGGCGATCCTCAAGGCTGGCGGCGCCTATGTGCCACTGGACCCGGCGTACCCCGAGGACCGCCTGGCCTACA
>NZ_JASCPN010000165.1:0-284 GCF_029960155.1 Pseudomonas sp. PS01300
GGCCATCGAGGTGGCCACCCGCATCGCCCCCGAGCACCTGGAGCTGTCGGTGGCCGACCCGCAGGCCTGGTTGCCGCAGATCCGCCATGCCGGTGCGAGCTTCATGGGCCGCCACACCAGCGAAGCGCTGGGCGACTACTGCGCTGGCCCCAACCACGTGCTGCCTACCTCCGGCACCGCACTGTTCTCCTCGCCGCTGGGGGTGTACGACTTCCAGAAGCGTTCCTCGCTCATCTTCTGTTCCGAGCAGGGCGCTTCGGACCTGGGTCGCACCGCGTCGGTGC
>NZ_JASCPN010000166.1:0-283 GCF_029960155.1 Pseudomonas sp. PS01300
CTACTTTACCCGCGCCTGCGAAAAGGGTGGGCACACCCCGCACATCCTGCGCGAAGCCCTGCAGTGGCATGAAAACCTGGAAGAACCCGGGCGCATGCTGGCCAGCTGAAGCCGTCCCTGTACAGCCGGTGGCGCGCAATGCGCACCGGCTGTACAGTTGCCCCGCCCAACCATTACACAAACTGTTCTACTGTACCGGTGTTTTGACGGTACCTTCCTACGCAAACTCCCCTCATTGACCCTAAATTGCACCATTTCAGTGCGGACCGGTACAGTTGCGTCC
>NZ_JASCPN010000167.1:0-281 GCF_029960155.1 Pseudomonas sp. PS01300
GTGCTGAGCGGGCTCATCTGCGCCCACTCGCTCTCGTTGCCCCAGGAGGTGGTGACCACGGCCTCGTCGAGCACCGAGCCCAGCACGTAGCGCGCGGTCATCACCTGGCTGGGCTCGGCGCCGTTGTGCAGCGCATGGGCCTCGAACAGCTTGATGCCAGGGGTGAGGGGCTGGTTGAGGGCGTCGAGGTCTTCGCGGCTGTCGCTGTGCTTGAGCCGCACCACGTGCGAGAGCAGGTCCGAGGCGGCTGCCACCAGGGTGTTGAGGCTGATGTTGATGGC
>NZ_JASCPN010000168.1:0-280 GCF_029960155.1 Pseudomonas sp. PS01300
GCACCGTACAGCCCAGGGTCGCCGCTGTGTACGCGGGCCACCTCCTGGCCGTTGGCGTGGGCCGTGCGCATCAGCTCGATGATCTGCCCCAGGTGCAGTTCGGCGCGGTTGATCACGGTTTCGGCGCGGTGGCCTTCGAGCACGGCGGCGGGCACCAGTGAGCCGGCATAGATGATCACCGGGCAGCTGTGGATCAGGCGCTGGCCCTTGACGGTGATCAGCTCGGGGGCGCCCGGGCCGGCACTGATGAAATAGACGGTCATGATGAATCCTTGGAAAG
>NZ_JASCPN010000169.1:0-278 GCF_029960155.1 Pseudomonas sp. PS01300
GCTGTGCGCTGCTCAAGGCGCTGGAAGACGGGCGCGTGCAGCAGCAGCGCATGAACAGCTATCGCTCGATCATTGCCAGCGTGCCGCAGGACAGCTACTGACCGTCATGGCGCAGGCGTTTGTTCGATGAACATCGCGTGCGCCACATCCTCGACCAGGGCCTTGGACATGCCGCTCAGGTAATGTGCCGCCCAGACCAGCGTGCCATCCGGCTCGATGCCGGCTTGCAAGGTGAGCTTGTACGCGCAACTGAGCAGCAGGGCTGATTGTTCCAGGGC
>NZ_JASCPN010000016.1:0-91826 GCF_029960155.1 Pseudomonas sp. PS01300
CTCTATGCGCGGGGCGGGCAGCGGGGGCGGGGCTAGACCGCGGCGCTGCCTGCGCCGGCAAGGCCGGCCCCTGTCGGCGCCGGCCTTGCCGGCGAAGGGCGCAACTCAATCCTCAAACTGGACCGGGCAATCAGCCGCCCCTTCCAGCTTCTGCAACTCCTCCACCACCTGCCCCCTCGCCCGCCGCAGCACCAGCTGACGCCCCTGCCGGCGCAGCCGCCGCGCCTCCTGGTGCAGCATCTCCACCCCCGAGTAATCGATGAAGTTGATCTGCCGCGCATCGATCACCACCACCGGTGCCTGGCACCGCTGCAGGCGCACCTGCAGATAATGGCTGGCGCCGAAGAAGATCGAGCCGAACACCCGCAGCACATCCGCTTCGCCTTCGCGCGACTGCTGTACCCGTGGCTGCGAAGTGCGCTTGAGGTAGAAGAACAGCGACGCCAGCACCCCGGCATAAATCGCCGTCTGCAGTTCCAGCAGCAAGGTGGCGACGCAGGTCAGCAGCATCACCAGAAACTCCGGCCGGCTGACCCGGTACAGCGCCCGAATCGCACGGTGATCCACCAGCCCCCAGCAGATCAGCAGGATGCTGCCGGCCATCGCCGGGATCGGGATGTGCGCGATCAGGCTGGCGCCCGCCACGGCGAACAGCGCCACCCACAGGGCCGAGAACACCCCCGCCAGCGGTGACTGCGCCCCGGCCTCATAGCTGAGCCCGGAACGGGTGAACGAGCCCGACGACAGGTAGCCGGAGAACCACGCACCGCCCAGGTTGGACAGGCCCTGGGCGCGGATCTCCTGGTTGGCGTCGATCAGCTGTTCGGAGCGGATCGACAGCGAGCGCGCAATCGACAGGCTGGTGACCAGCCCCAGCATGCCCACCGCCACGGCACTGGGCAGCAGGCGCAGGATCAGCTCCAGGTCCAGCAGCGGCAGCGGGCTCAGCGGTGGCAGCCGGCCAATGAACGCCGGCACCAGCGCCACATGGCCGAACAGTGCCGGCCACAGCCACACCAGCAGGCTGGCGCCGGCAAGGCTGATCAACAGCGCCGGCCAGCGCGGCCGTGCGAGCTTGATCGACAGCCCCAGCAGCAAGGTGCCCAGCCCCAGCAGCAGCGATGGCCAGTCGATGTCGCCGGCATGCTGCAGCAGGCCTTGCAGGGTTCTGAGGGCGGTGGCCTGGCTGGCGAGGTCGAGCCCCAGCAGGTTCGGCACCTGGCCCAGGGCGATCACCACTGCAGCGCCGAGGGTGAAGCCGAGCACCACCGAGTGCGAGACGAAATTCACCAGCGCGCCGAAGCGCAGCATGCCCAGCAGCCACTGGAACACCCCGGCCAGGAAGGTCAGCAGCAGGATCAGGCGGATGTAGTCGTCGCTGCCGGGCACCGCCACGGGGCTGATGCTGGCGTAGAGCACGATGGAGATGGCGGCGGTGGGCCCGCAGATCAGGTGCCACGACGAGCCCCACAGGCACGCGATCAGCACCGGCACGATGGCCGCGTACAGCCCGTACTCGGCGGGCAGGCCGGCGATCAGCGCATAGGCGATCGACTGCGGCAGGGCCAGGATCGCCCCGCTGAGCCCCACCAGCAGGTCGCGCCGCACGCTGGCACGGGTTTGCCGAGGCAACCAGGCGAGAAAGGGAAACAGACGGTGGCGCTCTAGCCAGGCCATGAAGCTCTCTATGCAGTGCGGTGAAGGCTCAGGGTGCAGGCTATGGCGGCCCGGTGCAAGTCAGGGGGCCTCGATGAAATTCACCTGTTCGCCAACATGCAGGTTCAGGTCCAGCAGGTCGGCAATGCCCGCAGCGATGCCTGCCAGGCTGTCCGGGTGCTCGCTCAGTGGCGTGTTGACCAACGTCCAGCGCAGGCCACCGGCCTGCAACAACTCCGCCAGCGGCGCCGCGCCGCCGCCAAACTGGCCCACCAGCACGATGCGACGCAGGGGCGTGCGGGCCATGCCCGCGAGCAGGGCCTGGGTCATCAGCCCCTGCCGCGAGAAGTCGCCGGGCGCCAGGCCGTCGAGCAGGCACACCACGGCCGAGCCGCCGGCGATGCTCTGTTCGGCCTGGTCTGCGCTGGCCAGGCCGCCGTTCTTGACGTGCAGGCCGGGGCGCGCCTGGGGCTGGTTGAGGTCGTCGAGGATCAGGGTCACCTCGTGCTGGCGCTGCAGCAGTTCGCTTACCAGCGCATCACCCAGGGTGCACTGGCCGCCGAGCAGGATCAGTTTGAAGACAGGTGTTTCGGCGTTTTTCACGATAGCGCTCCGGGGGTATCCTGATGGCCTTTGGACCTGCGGGAGCACCTGGGGGTTCGGTCGAATTCAGGAGGCAGCGTGCAACGGATAAAGGGGTATCACGCCCATGTGTATTACGACGCCGGTACGATGGAGCAGGCGCGGGCGCTGTGCGAGGAAGCCGCCACGCTGTTTGGCGTGAGCATGGGGCGCATGCATCAGAAACCGGTGGGGCCGCACCCGGACTGGAGCTGCCAGCTGGCATTCGGGCCGGAGATGGTGGGCGTGGTGCTGCCGTGGCTGGCGTTGTACCGCAAGGGGCTGGTGGTGTTTCTGCATCCGCTGACCGGCGATGAGCTGGCCGATCATCGGGACCATGCGATCTGGATGGGGGCCGTGCGGCCGCTGGATCTTTCGATGTTCGAAGGGGCCTGAAGCGGCGGTGAGGCTTTCGCCGGCAAGGCCGGCTCCTACAGGACTGCGGTGTCTGTAGGAGCCGGCCTTGCCGGCGAAAGAGGCGACGCGGTATCAGCCTTTGCGCGCGCCGCGCACACCTTCGGCCAGCGCCGAACACAGCGCCAGCACATCGCTTACCGCCTGCTCGCCCGTGCTGGCGTTGGCCACCTTGTCCACCAGCGCCGAACCCACGACCACACCATCGGCCAGCCGCGCAATGGCTGCCGCCTGTTCAGGCGTGCGAATGCCGAAGCCTACGCTGATCGGCAGGTCGGTGTGGCGGCGCAGGCGCTCGATGGCGCCGCTTACCTGATCGCTGGTCGCCGAGCCTGCGCCGGTCACGCCGGCTACCGACACGTAGTACACAAAGCCCGAACTGCGCTCCAGCACGCGCGGCAGGCGCGCGTCATCGGTGGTCGGGGTGGTCAGGCGGATGAAGTCGATGCCCGCGGCCTGGGCCGGGGTGGCCAGCTCGGCGTCGTGCTCCGGCGGCAGGTCGACGATGATCAGGCCGTCCACGCCCGCATCCCTGGCCTCGGCCACGAACTTCTCCACGCCGAAGCGGTGGATCGGGTTGTAGTAACCCATCAGCACGATCGGCGTGGTGGCATTGCCGGTGCGGAACTCGCGCACCATCTGCAGGGTTTTGGCCAGGGTCTGCCCGGCCTCCAGCGCACGCAGGGTGGCCAGCTGGATGGCCACGCCGTCGGCCATCGGGTCGGTGAACGGCATGCCCAGCTCGATCACGTCGGCACCCGCAGCCGGCAGGCCCTTGAGGATCGCCAGCGAAGCGTCGTAGCCCGGGTCACCGGCGGTCACGAAGGTCACCAGGGCAGCGCGGCCCTCGCGCTTGAGGTCGGCAAAACGTTGTTCAAGACGGCTCATGCCTGCTTCTCCTGCGCGGCCATATGGCTCATTACGGTTTGCATGTCCTTGTCGCCACGCCCCGAAAGGCACACCACCATCAGGTGGTCCCTGGGCAGGGTGGGCGCACGCTTGATGGCTTCTGCCAGCGCGTGGGAGGTTTCCAGCGCCGGGATGATGCCTTCAAGGCGGCAGGTGGCGTGGAACGCATCCAGCGCCTCGTCGTCGGTGATGCTCACGTACTCGACGCGCTTCACTTCGTGCAGGTAGGCGTGCTCCGGGCCGATGCCGGGGTAGTCCAGGCCGGCGGAAATCGAGTGGGCGTCGGTGATCTGGCCATCGGCGTCCTGCAGCAGGTAGGTGCGGTTGCCGTGCAGCACGCCGGGCACGCCGCCGTTGAGGCTCGCTGCGTGTTTGTCGGTGTCGACCCCGTGGCCGCCGGCCTCGACGCCGATGATCTGCACACTGGCGTCATCGAGGAAGTCATGGAACAGGCCCATGGCGTTGGAGCCACCACCCACGCAGGCGATCAGGCTGTCGGGCAGGCGCCCTTCCTTGGCCTGCAGCTGCTCGCGGGTTTCCTTGCCGATGATCGACTGGAAGTCGCGCACCATCGCCGGGTACGGGTGCGGGCCGGCCACGGTGCCGATCAGGTAGAAGGTGTCGTCGACGTTGGTCACCCAGTCGCGCAGCGCTTCGTTCATGGCGTCCTTGAGGGTGCCGGTGCCGGCGGTGACCGGCACGATCTCGGCGCCCAGCAGCTTCATGCGGAACACGTTGGCCTGCTGGCGCTCGATGTCGGTGGCGCCCATGTAGATCACGCAGGGCAGGCCGAAACGTGCGGCCACGGTGGCGGTGGCCACACCGTGCATGCCGGCGCCGGTTTCGGCGATCAGGCGCTTCTTGCCCATGCGCTTGGCCAGCAGCACCTGGCCGATGCAGTTGTTCACCTTGTGCGCGCCGGTGTGGTTGAGCTCTTCGCGCTTGAAGAAGATCTTCGCCCCGCCGCAGTGTTCGGTGAGGCGCTCGGCGAAGTACAGCGGGTTAGGACGGCCGATGTAGTCGCGCTGGAAGTACGCCAGTTGCTCGTTGAACTCGGGGTCGGCCTTGGCCGCTTCGTATTCACGGGCCAGGTCGAGCACCAGCGGCATCAGGGTTTCGGCCACGTAGCGGCCACCGAATGCGCCAAACAGGCCGTTGGCATCGGGGCCGCTGCGGAAGTTGGTCTGGGTCATGGGTCGCTCCAGGGCGTGGGTATGAGGTCGCAATGGGCCTACTCTACCCACGACACGCGCCGCTGAAAACCGATAAGATCGCCACAACCTGTCAGGAAAACTCACACGTCAATGGCCAGAGAACTGCCCCCGCTCAATGCCCTTCGGGCCTTTGAAGCCACCGCCCGGCTCAACAGCGTCAGCCAGGCTGCCGAGCAACTGCACGTGACCCACGGTGCGGTGAGCCGGCAGTTGAAGGTGCTCGAAGAGCACCTGGGCGTGAGCCTGTTCGTCAAGGAAGGGCGCGGCATTAAACTCACAGATGCAGGTGTGCGCCTGCGCGACGCCAGCAGCGACGCCTTCGAGCGCCTGCGCAGCGTGTGCGCCGAGCTGGGCCAGGACCGCGCCGACGCACCGTTCGTGCTGGGTTGTTCAGGCAGCCTGCTGGCGCGCTGGTTCATTCCGCGCCTTGGGCGCCTGCAGGCCGACCTGCCGGAGCTGCGTCTGCACCTGTCGGCGGGCGAAGGCGACCTGGACCCGCGCCGGCCGGGGCTGGATGCGCTGCTGGTATTCGCCGAGCCGCCGTGGCCGGCCGACATGCAGGTGCACGTGCTGGCACAGGAATGCATCGGGCCGGTGCTCAGCCCGCACTTTCCAGGGTTCGACCGCCTGCGTCAGGCGCCAGCCAGCGCCTTGCTGGGGGAAACCCTGCTACACACCACCTCACGGCCCCAGGCCTGGCCCGACTGGGCCCGCCAACAGCACATCGACCCGCAGGCAATGCGCTACGGGCAAGGTTTCGAGCATCTGTATTACTTGCTGGAGGCAGCTGTGGCCGGCCTGGGGGTGGCGATCGCCCCGCAGCCGCTGGTGGCCGATGACCTGCGTGCCGGCAGGCTGGCGGCACCGTGGGGCTTTGGTCCTACGCGGGCGTCATTGGCCCTGTGGGTGCCCCGGCGCGCCGCGGACGGGCGCGCCGAGCAGCTGGCGCACTGGTTGCGCGCCGAACTGGGGCGTCAGGCGCTTTAGTCGCCGCGCTTGCACAGCAGGTAGGCGGCCAGCAGGCCCAGTGCGCCCACGGCCACGCCGGCGGTGGTCCAGGGGTGTTGCTGGGCATAGTCACGGGTGGCGATGCCGGTTTCGCGGGTCTTGGTCTTGACCTCTTCATAGGCATCGGTGAGCAGGCTGCGCGAGTGACGCAGGGCATTTTCGGCATTGCCCTTGAGGCTCTTCAAGGTCTTGCGCGACTCGTCCGAAGCATCGTCTTTGAGGTTTTCCAGGGATTTGAGGAGACTTTCGATTTCCGCTTCCATGCTTTGCAACGAGGCTTTACGTAGCGAGCTATTGGCCATGGTGGCTCTCCTTCAGGGTTTGAGTGGCATGTGAAGAATGGGACTGCGCAGTGCCGCGAAAGTGCAGAGCAATCGAACTTTTGCCAGGTTTTTACCCACACAGGTAAACCTGCCTGGCGCTGCTAGGCTCAATGCACACCATTGATGGAGAGTAGTCATGTCTGATCACCACACGTACAAGAAGGTCGAACTGGTCGGCTCCTCGCCCAGCAGCATCGAGGACGCGATCAACAATGCCCTGGCCGAAGCGGCCAAGAGCATCAAGCACCTGGAGTGGTTCGAAGTGACCGAGACCCGGGGCCATATCAAGGATGGCAAGGCGGCGCATTTTCAGGTAACCATCAAGGTGGGCTTCCGTATCGCCAACAGCTGATGGCGGCCGGCTGGCCCTGAACCCTTTTTGATCTGAACAAGGAATGCGATCGATGAAGAAGCTGGTATTGGCGTTTGGCTTGATGACCC
Organism: Pseudomonas sp. PS01300; assembly: GCF_029960155.1. Classification (NCBI taxonomy): domain Bacteria; kingdom Pseudomonadati; phylum Pseudomonadota; class Gammaproteobacteria; order Pseudomonadales; family Pseudomonadaceae; genus Pseudomonas; species Pseudomonas sp. PS01300. Next base: position 6,587 of record NZ_JASCPN010000016.1, read on the forward strand.
TGGCCGGGACTGCGCTGGCGGCAGGCAAGCCGTGTGAAGAATTGAAGAGCGAGATTGCCGCGAAGATCGACGCCAATGGCGTACCGCACTATTCGCTGGAAATCGTCGACAAGGGCGCTGCGACCGATGGCAAGGTGGTGGGGTCGTGTGAAGGCGGTACCAAGGACATCGTGTACAAGCGCGGCTGATCGGTGAGTCTTTTGCCAGCAAGGCTGGCTCCTACGTAGGAGCCAGCCTTGCTGGCAAAAGGGACTTCAGTTGCCCTTGATGACCTGAGACAGAATCTCGTAGGACCGGATCCGGTCCGCATGCTCGTACAGGTCGCAGGTAAAGATCAGCTCATCAGCACCGGTCTGCTCCAGCAGCACGTCCAGTTTGGCGCGGATCTTCTCTGGCCCGCCCACCATCGCCAGGCCCAGGAAACTTCCCACTGCCTCCCGCTCATGGGGCTGCCACAGGCCGTCCATGCTATCGACGGGCGGGCGCTGCACCAGGCTCTGCCCACGCATCAACGCCAGAATTCGCTGATACACCGAGGTGGCCAGGTACTCGGCCTGCTCGTCGGTATCGGCCGCCACCAGCGGTACACCCAACATCACGTAGGGCTTGTCGAGCACCGTCGAGGGCTTGAAGTGGTTGCGGTACACGCGGATCGCTTCATGCATCATGCGCGGCGCAAAGTGCGAGGCAAACGCATACGGCAAGCCGCGCATCCCCGCCAGCTGTGCACTGAACAGGCTCGAGCCCAGCAGCCAGATCGGCACCTCGGTGCCATACCCCGGCACGGCAATCACTTTCTGGTCGGGCGTGCGCGGGCCCAGGTAGCGCACCAGTTCCTCTACATCGTCCGGGAAGTCGTCGGCGCTGCCCGAGCGCTCGCGGCGCAGGGCGCGGGCGGTCATCTGGTCGGAGCCCGGCGCACGCCCCAGGCCCAGGTCGATACGGCCCGGGTACAGGCTGGCCAGGGTGCCGAACTGCTCGGCAATCACCAGCGGCGCGTGGTTGGGCAGCATCACCCCGCCTGCACCCACGCGGATCGTCGAGGTACCACCGGCCAGGTACCCCAGCAGCACCGAGGTGGCGGAGCTGGCAATGCCGTCCATGTTGTGGTGCTCGGCCACCCAGAAGCGGTTGTAGCCGAATTTCTCCACGTGTTGCGCCAGGTCCAGCGAGTTGCGCAGCGACTGGGCCGGGCCGCTGTCCTGGCGTACCGGTACCAGGTCGAGGGTGGAGTATTTGATGTCCGCGAGTCGCGTCATGGCGTGTACGCCTCCTGAATGGTTAGGCCGACAGCATGCCGCGACCTTTCTGACTCTGTATGGGCAGATCACAGGTATTCAATGCCTGCCCCTGCAATCGGGCTGAACTTGCCCGTGGTGACGCCCTCTGAATTGAACGCCAGGCGCGATCCCCCGCGCTCTCAGGCACTCAGGAGGCTTTATGAGTTCGATAAAAAAGACAGCATCGGCAATCTGGCAAGGCGACCTGAAGACCGGCAAGGGCCAGCTCTCCACCGAGAGTGGCGCCTTGAAGGCCAACCCCTATGGCTTCAACACCCGGTTCGAAGGCCAGCCTGGTACCAACCCTGAAGAACTGATCGGCGCTGCCCATGCAGGCTGCTTCTCCATGGCCTTTTCGATGATCCTCGGCGAAGCCGGCCTGACCGCCGAGCGTATCGACACCATCGCCGAAGTGACCCTGGACAAGCAGCCCGATGGTTTTGCCATCACCGCCGTGCACCTGATCCTCAAGGCCAAGGTGCCCGGTGCCGACAAGGCGAAATTCGAGGAGCTGGCCAACAAGGCCAAGGCGGGATGTCCGGTATCCAAGGTGCTCAAGGCCCAGATCAGCCTGGACGCCACCCTGGTGGACTGACGCCGGCGCAGATCAGAACGACGCACGGCTTCTTGTGGTCAAATGGCTGTCGGCAGATGGTCTGCCGCCACAAGGAGCTGTTCTGATGACTCGTATTGCATTCGCTGTGCTGACCTCGTTGCTGGCCACCAGTGCGCTGGCCGCGCCCAAGGACTGCGCCGAGCTCAAGGCCGAGATCGAAGCCAAGATCCAGGCCAACAATGTCTCTTCCTACACCCTGGAAATCGTGACCAACGATGAAGTCCATGACCAGAACATGGTGGTGGGCAGCTGTGAGAACGGCACCAAGAAAATCATCTACCAGAAAAACGATCGCTAGCCGTCACGGGATGCAGAAGATGTCGTTCTGTTCTTCGGCGACCAGCTTGCGCTGCGCGTCGTACAGATAGGCACTGGGCTGCATGGCCGGGGCGCGGGCTTCGATGCGGTAGCGCTGGCCGGCCTGGAAGTCGTCGTAGCGAATCTTCAGGTAGCAGGTGCGTTCGGTAGGGTCGGTGCTGAAACCGCCTGAATACACCTCGAAATCAAAGCGCACCACCAGTTCGTGTTTGCCCGGCGTGACCTGGAAGAAACGGCCGTCGTTCAGGCGCTGACCATCCAGGCGGTCGGCCATGAGCACCTTGCCCGGCGTGACGGTATACAGGTCGATCCAGGCCTGCTTGCTGTCGACCGGTGGCAGGGGACTGGCACAGGCCCCCAAGGTACTGATGGCAAGCAGCATCATGGGCTGGCGCATGGCAATCTCCGCTGGCGGGCTACAAGCTACAAGCATAGCGCCATTAGTCTGTTCAGGTACGCTGGCATCCGGCAGGCAAACCGGTGCCGACCAGTTTGCGCTGCTCGTCGTAGAGCTTGGCCCAGGGCCTGAAGCCGATACTGCCGGCCTGCAACTGATAGCGCTGGCCGGCATTGAAATCCTTGAATTTCACGTTCAGCTGGCAATCGCGCCACAGTGGTTCGTCCACCGGCCCGATATTGCCGGGCGCTACCGCGAACTGATAGCGCACCGTCAGCTCGTGACTGCCCGGCGTGACTTCGAAGTAGCGGGTGTCGGCCCAGCTGCGCTCGTCCACCTCCAGCGCGTGCAGGGTGTCGTCGGCAGCGGGCTGGAGGTCGACCCAGGCCTGGTTCGGGTCGGCGGCGGGCAGGCCGGCGCAGCCGGTCAGGGCCAGCACAGCGCTGGCGGCAAGCATCGTACGCATGGCAAAACTCCGGGCAGGCAGGATAGTCTTGGGCCGATGAGCACTTGAGCGAGACATCCCTGCACATGGTTCGAATTTTTTTCTGGTTGCGCTCAAGCCCCGGGGCACTCGACCGCGTTTTCCGCGGGTTGGTTCCCGTGCTGCTGCTCGGGCTGCTCAACGGTTGCACCAGCCTCGGCTACTACAGCCAGCTGGCCAGCGGGCAATGGCAGCTGCTGCGCGCGCGCGAGCCGGTGGCGGTGCTGGTGGCCGGCCCGGCCACCCCCCCTGCCCTGCGCCAGCACCTGGCGAAAGCGCAGCAGGCACGCGCTTTTGCCAGCAGCCACCTTAAGCTGCCGGACAACCGCAGCTACCGGGTGTACGCCGATATCGGGCGCCCGTTCGTGGTGTGGAACGTGTTCGCCACCCCGGAGTTTTCGCTGGAACCGCATACCTACTGCTTCCCCATCGCCGGTTGCGTGGCCTATCGCGGCTACTACAGCCAGGGTGCGGCGCGCGGGGCGGCGGCGTTGCAGAAGGCGCAGGGGCAGGATGTGTATGTGGGCGGGGTGGAGGCCTATTCGACCCTGGGCTGGTTCGACGACCCGATTCTCAATTCGATGCTGGGCTGGGGCGACGAGCGCCTGGCCACGGTGATCTTCCACGAACTTGCGCACCAGCGCGTGTACGTGAAGGACGACACGGCGTTCAACGAGTCGTTTGCCACCTTTGTGGAGCAGGAAGGTTCGCGCCAGTGGCGCGCGGCCCGCGGGCTGGCGCCCTTGCCGCAGGGTGGAGCGCGCCAGCGTGACGAGTTCGTGGGGCTGGTGCTGGCCAGCCGCGAGCGGCTCAAGACGTTGTATGCACAGCCGCTGGACGAGGCAGCGATGCGCGCGGGCAAGCAGGCCGAGTTCGAGCGCCTGCGCAGCGAGTACCGGGTGCTGCGCGATACAAGGTGGCAGGGCGACAAGCGCTATGACGCGTGGATCAACGCGCCGATGAACAACGCCAAGCTGCTGCCGTTCGGGCTGTATGACCAGTGGGTGCCTGCGTTTGCAGCGTTGTTCCGGGAGGTTGGCGGAGATTGGGCGGTGTTCTACCAGCGGGTCGAGGCCTGGGGGCGGTTGCCGTTCGAGCAGCGCCAGCAGGCCCTGGAAAGCTCCGCCGGCAAGGCCGGCTCCTACAACGCTTCGCACCCCCTGTAGGAGCCGGCATTGCCGGCGAAAAGGCCTTCAGGACCGCATGAAGGCCCGATGCAGCTCGCCCAGCGTGTCGAAATGATACGCCGGCTGCTCTGCGGTCAATTCCTCGCGGCTGCCAAACCCGTAGCCCACCGCCACTGCTTCCAGCCCGTTGCTGCGCGCGCCGATCAGGTCGTGCTTGCGGTCGCCGATCATCAGCGTCTGCGCCGGGTCCAGGTTTTCTTCGGCCAGCAGGTGCGCAATCAGCTCCACCTTGTTGGTGCGCGTACCGTCCAGCTCGCTGCCGTAGATGACCTTGAAATGCCGGGCAAAATCGAAGTGCCGGGCAATCTCGCGGGCGAACTCCCAGGGCTTGGAGGTGGCGATGTACAGCGTGCGCCCCTGCGCCTGCAGCCCTTCGAGCAGCTCGCTCACGCCTTCGAACACGCGGTTCTCGTACAACCCGGTGACCTTGAAGCGCTCACGGTAGAAGTTCACCGCCTGCCATGCCTTGGCCTCGTCGAAGCCGTAGAACTGCATGAACGCCTGCAGCAAGGGCGGGCCGATGAAGTGCTCCAGGCGGGCCAGGTCCGGCTCGTCGATGTCCAGCTTGGCCAGGGCGTACTGGATGGAGCGCGTGATGCCTTCACGGGGGTCGGTGAGTGTACCGTCGAGGTCGAACAGAATGGTTTGCTGGTGCATGACAGTCTCGAAAAAAGGGGGCTGTGGATAACTCACTCGGGCTGGTCGAAGCCTTCGGCCAGGTGCAGGTCCTTGAGCTTCACGTAGTTGGCGGCGCTGTAGGGGAAGAACGCGCGTTCCTTGTCGGTCAGCGCCCGTGCCTGCTTCACCGGGCTGCCCACGTACAGGAAGCCGCTCTCCAGCGTCTTGCCCGGCGGTACCAGGCTGCCGGCACCGATGATCACCTCGTCCTCGACCACCGCGCCGTCCATGATGGTGCTGCCCATGCCGACCAGAATGCGGTTGCCCAGGGTGCAGCCATGCAGCATGACCTTGTGGCCAATGGTCACGTCATCGCCGATCAGCAGCGGGTAGCCGTCGGGATTGAACGGCCCGGCATGGGTGATGTGCAGCACGCTGGCGTCCTGCACGCTGGTGCGCGCGCCGATGCGGATGCGGTGCATGTCGCCGCGGATCACCGTCAGGGGCCATACCGAGCTGTCCTCGCCGATCTCGACATCACCCAGCACCACTGCGCTGCGGTCGACGAAGGCGCGGGCGCCGAGACGCGGAATGTGTTGCTGGAAGCTGCGGATGGCCATGAATAGTGTCTCTCTGTAAGGCTGATAGCTGCGGTCAGCGTCGATTGTAATTAAGATGGAGCGGTGTTTCTTCTGCCAAGGTGTTTAACCGTGAGTGCGAACAACCCGCTTCTGCAGTCTTATGACCTGCCGCCCTTCTCGGCGATCCGTGCCGAGCATGTGCTGCCGGCGATCGAACAGATCCTGGCCGACAACCGCAGCGCCATCGCCTCGATCCTGAAAACCCAGGGCCAGAACCCCACCTGGGCCGGCCTGGTGCTGGCCATGGACGAACTCAACGACCGACTGGGTGCCGCCTGGAGCCCGGTCAGCCACCTCAACGCGGTATGCAACAGCGCCGAGCTGCGCGAGGCCTACGAGGCCTGCCTGCCGGCCCTGAGCGCCTACGCCACCGAAATGGGCCAGAACCGCGAGCTGTTCCAGGCCTATGAAGCGTTGATCGCCAGCCCCGAAGCCGCCGGCTTCGATGTGGCGCAGAAAACCATCCTCGAACATGCCCTGCGTGACTTCCGCCTGTCGGGTATCGACCTGCCGGCCGACCAGCAGAAGCGATATGCCGAGGTGCAGAGCAAGCTTTCGGAACTGGGCAGCCGTTTCTCCAACCAGCTGCTCGACGCCACCCAGGCCTGGACCAAGCACGTCACCGACGAGGCCGCACTGGCCGGCCTGACCGAATCGGCCAAGGCGCAGATGGCGGCCGCCGCGCAGGCCAAGGGCCTTGATGGCTGGCTGATCAGCCTGGAATTCCCCAGCTACTACGCCGTGATGACCTACGCCCACGACCGTGCCCTGCGCGAAGAACTGTACGCGGCCTACTGCACCCGCGCCTCGGACCAGGGCCCCAATGCCGGCCAGTTCGACAACGGCCCGGTGATGCGCGAGATCCTCGACCTGCGTCAGGAGCTGGCCGAGCTGCTGGGTTATGCCAACTTCGCCGAGCTGAGCCTGGCCACCAAGATGGCCGAGTCCAGCGACCAGGTGCTGAGCTTCCTGCGTGACCTGGCCAAGCGCAGCAAACCCTTCGCCGCCCAGGACCTGGCCCAGCTCAAGGCCTACGCCGCCGAGCAGGGCTGCCCGGACCTGCAGAGCTGGGACAGCGGTTTCTATGGCGAGAAGCTGCGCGAACAGCGTTACAGCGTGTCGCAGGAAGCCCTGCGTGCCTACTTCCCGATCGACAAGGTGCTGTCGGGCCTGTTCACCATCGTGCAGCGCCTGTACGGCATCGAGATCGCCGAGGTGAAAGGCTTCGATACCTGGCACCCGGACGTGCGCCTGTTCGAGATCAAGGAAAACGGCCAGCACGTGGGGCGCTTCTTCTTCGACCTGTACGCCCGCGCCAACAAGCGCGGCGGTGCCTGGATGGACGGCGCCCGCGACCGTCGCCGCACGGCCGATGGCAGCCTGCAGAGCCCGGTGGCCAACCTGGTGTGCAACTTCACCCCGGCCGCCCCGGGCAAGCCGGCACTACTGACCCACGATGAAGTCACCACCCTGTTCCACGAGTTTGGCCACGGCCTGCATCACCTGCTGACCCGCATCGAGCATGCCGGGGTATCCGGCATCAATGGCGTGGCCTGGGACGCGGTCGAGCTGCCGAGCCAGTTCATGGAGAACTGGTGCTGGGAGCCCGAAGGCCTGGCGTTGATCTCCGGTCATTACGAAAGTGGCGCTGCCCTGCCGCAGGACCTGCTGGAGAAGATGCTGGCGGCGAAGAACTTCCAGTCGGGCCTGATGATGGTGCGCCAGCTGGAGTTCTCGCTGTTCGACTTCGAACTGCACGCCAGCCACGGCGATGGCCGCAGCGTGCTGGAGGTGCTCGAAGGGGTGCGCGACGAGGTTTCGGTGATGCGCCCGCCGGCGTACAACCGCTTCCCCAACAGCTTTGCGCACATCTTCGCCGGCGGCTACGCGGCCGGTTACTACAGCTACAAGTGGGCTGAAGTGCTGTCGGCCGATGCCTTCTCGCGCTTCGAGGAAGAGGGTGTGCTCAACGCCGAAACCGGTCGCGCCTTCCGCGAGGCGATTCTGGCCCGTGGCGGCTCGCAGGCGCCGATGCGCCTGTTCGTCGACTTCCGTGGCCGTGAGCCGTCGATCGATGCGCTGTTGCGCCACAGTGGCCTGAGCGAGGACCTGGCGGCATGAGCAAGACCAAGAAGCGCTTCATTGCCGGGGCCGTATGCCCGGCGTGCAGCGAGCCGGACAAGCTGATGATGTGGAGCGAAGACGGCGTGCCACACCGCGAGTGCGTGGCCTGCGGGTTCTCCGACACGCTCAACGAACAGGGCCTGTCGGTGCCCAAGGAACTGGGCACCCGCGTCAACCAGGCCGAGGCCAAGGCGCCCCAGCCTGCGGTGCAGACGGTGCAGTTCTTCCCCAATCCGAAGCTGAAGAAGCCCTAGCGGGCCGTGTGGCTGGTGCAGGGGCATACATAGTTAGCCCCTGGCGCACCGGCAACCCTTGAAAGTGACGGGACCTTCCCGTCACTCAAGGAGCTGCCCATGACCAGCAATCCCCTGCTCGCCCCCCTCGATCCGCCAGCCTACGCCGACATCCGCCTGGAACACCTGACGGCGGGCATCGACCAGATCATCCTCGACAACCACAACGCCCTGGCCCGCATCATCCTGGCCCAGCGTGGCCTGCCTACCTGGGACGACCTGGTGATGGCCATCGATGCACTGGATGCACGCCTCAACAACGCCGTTCGCCTGATCGTGCCCCTGTACACCCGCGGCGAGGCCTGGAAGGCGGCCGTGGACGAGTGCTGGCTCAAGACCCAGGCCTATCATCAGGCAAAGCTGCAGAACGCCACGTTGCTGGCGCTCTATCAGCGTCTGGCCGACAGCGCCCACGGTGCGCTGTTCAGTCACGAACGCAGGATGTCGCTGCAGCAGTCGATCAAGGCCTTTCGCCTGAGCGGCGCCGAGCTCGGTGAAACCGAGCGTGCCCGCCTGATGGCCCTGCAAACCAGCATCAGTGCCCAGCGCAACCTGTTCCTCGACAACCTGGCACACGCCACCGGCGCCTGGACCCTGCTGATCACCGATGCCCGGCGCCTGCAGGGGGTCGACGCGCTGGAGACCGCCGCCATGGCGCGCAAGGCCCAGGCCAAGGGCCTCGAGGGCTGGCTGGTGACCTTGGAAGAGGCCCCGTGCCTGGCGATCCTGCAGCAGGCCACAGACCGTAGCCTGCGTGAAACCGTGTATCGGGCCTACCATGGCCGCGCGTCGGAGCTGGACGCAGGCCCCGACAACGGCCCGGTGCTGCTGGAGTTGCGACGACTGCGCCATGAGCAGGCGCAACTGCTGGGGTTTGCCAGCTTTGCCGAACTCAGCCTGCAGACCAAGACGGCAGAATCGACGCAACAGGTCACGCGGTTTCTGCAGGACCTGAGCACCCACAGCGCCGCCTGGCGTAGCGCCGAAACCGCGCGGTTGCGGGCCTTCGACCAGCAGGCGCGCCTGGGTGGCCTGCAACCCTGGGACATCGCCTTTTACGCGCAGCGTGCGCATCGGCACCCGCTGGCGCTGTCTGGCGAGGAAATGCGTGGCTACTTTCCGCTGGAGCAGGTGGTGCTGGCCATGACGCAACTGGCCGATACCCTGTTCGGCGTGCAGATCACACCGTCCAGCACGTTGCAGGCCTGGCATGCGGATGTGCGGTGCTTCGAGGTAACCCAGGGCCATGCGTTGGTGGGGTACCTGTACATGGATGCGATCACCCGCCCGGGCAAGGAGGACTACGCCTGGAGCCTGCGAGTATGGAACCGCCACGTGGATGCCGAGGGTCGGTTTCACAAGGGCGCGGCGGCGCTGTTCTGCGCAGTCGAGCGTGGCGACGGGGTTGCCCCACCGTTGCTGACCCACCTGGACCTGCGCAAGCTGTACCACGAGTTCGGTCACTGCCTGCACCAGCTGCTGGTGGCCACCACCGATTACCGCCTGTCCGATATCGACAGCCTGGGGCCGGACGGGATCGAGTTCTTCAGTGAGCTGCTGGAGCGCTGGTGCTGGTCGGCCGAGTACCTGGCCGGTATCTCCCATCACTACCAGACAGGCAAGGCACTGCCGCAGTCCACGGTGCAGGCGTTTCTCGACCAGCAGAAACAGCAGCAAGGGCTCACGTTTGCCCGAGACCTGGCCATGGCGCGCCTGGACCTGCACCTGCATGGCGAGACCTACCCGGCTGCTGCGCAAAGCCTGCAGCAGCAGGTGGTGGAACAGTTCGACGCAGTGCTGCCCTGGCCGCTGGGCGATTTCGAGCGCCCGGCCCAGGCCTTCGATCACCTGGCCAGCGGCTACGAGGCGGGCTATTACAGCTACCTGTGGTCGCGGGTCTACGCGATCGATGCCTTCGCCCGGTTCGAAGCCGAAGGCGTGCTCAACCCGGCCACCGGGCGTGCCCTGCTCGAGGCCATTGTTGCCCCGGGGGCCGGGCGCTCGATCACGGCAGGGTTCAAGGTGTTTCGCGGGCGTGAGGTGAGCCCCCTGCCGTTTCTGCAGTGGCATGGCCTTAACCCGTAGCCACGTCGGGCGCCGAGCGGTGCTGGAGGTCCTGGTGGCGATGAAGTACTGTATATAAAAACAGTACAGGGGCTCGCCATGTTCACTCCAGCGCCTGTGCGTGGTCGCGGTACCGCGCACAACCCGCACAACCGCTTCGCCCCTGCCCGCTCTGTGGCCGAGGATGATGGCTGGTACCAGGAGGTGCCGCTGACCCAGGGCACCGAAGTCCGCATCGAGACGGCCAAAACCATCATCACCCGTAACACCTCGGCCGACCTGCCCTTCGACCGCTCGATCAACCCCTACCGAGGTTGCGAGCATGGTTGCATCTATTGCTATGCCCGCCCCAGCCACGCCTACTGGGACCTGTCGCCGGGGCTCGATTTCGAGACCAAGCTGATCGCCAAGACCAACGCGGCGGCGGTGCTGGAACAACAGCTGTCGAAGAAAGGCTACGTGTGCGCCCCGATCAACCTGGGGTCCAACACCGACCCGTACCAGCCCATCGAGCGCGAACAGCAGCTGACCCGGCGCCTGCTCGAAGTGCTGCTGCGCTACCGTCACCCGGTCACCATCGTGACCAAGGGCTCGCTGATCCTGCGCGACCTCGACCTGCTGGCCGAACTGGCACAGCAGCGCCTGGTGTCGGTGATGATCAGCCTGACCACCCTCGACGACGAGCTCAAGCGCACCCTGGAACCGCGTGCCGCCGCGCCCAAGGCGCGGTTGCGGGCGATTCGGGTGATGCGCGAGGCGGGTGTACCGGTAGGTGTGCTGTGTTCGCCGATGATCCCGATGATCAACGACAGCGAACTGGAGCACCTGCTGGAGGCGGCCAAGCAGGCCGGCGCGCTGCACGCGGCCTACATGCTGCTGCGCCTGCCGCTGGAGGTGGCGCCGCTGTTCGAGCAATGGCTGCAGGATCATTACCCACAACGTGCGACCCATGTGCTGAGCCTGATCCGTCAGAGCCGTGGCGGCGAGCTGTACGACAGCCGTTTTGGCGCACGCATGCGGGGCGAAGGCGTGTTTGCCGACTTGCTGGCGCAGCGTTTCGACAAGGCCATGCGCCGCCTGGGACTGAACCGGCGTGAAGGCCATGCGCTCGATTGCAGCGCGTTCTGCCCGCCCGGTGGGCAGTTGTCGCTGCTGTAATGCATTAATGGGTAGTTGCCATTAATGCTTTTTTGCTAGTATTCGAGGCCCGCCCTTTTGTTCTGGAACGCCCGTTCTAGAGCCTCCAAATTCAGTTTGAGTTAAGTTTTTCCGCGTAGCGTGAAAAGCCAGGCAGCCGCACTGTGCTTTATTGAGCGTGAGCGACATCCAAGCTTCATTGCGTTGTCTGAATCTTGAACCGGTAAAATGGACTTACCTTCAAACCGTCAAAGAGGATCAACAATGAAAGACCAGGACCCCTCTCAAAACGGCCCGGCTGATCAAGCCGAAAGCGCCGATGCCGCACTGAAGCATATCGTCGACGGCTTTTTGCATTTTCATCATGAAGTCTTCCCGCAACAGGAAGAGCTCTTCAAGAAACTCGCCACTGCGCAGAAGCCGCGGGCGATGTTCATTACCTGCGCCGACTCGCGCATCGTGCCCGAACTGATTACCCACAGCTCCCCTGGCGACCTGTTCGTGACCCGCAATGTGGGTAACGTGGTGCCGCCCTACGGGCAGATGAACGGTGGTGTATCCACGGCCATCGAATACGCGGTGATGGCCCTGGGTGTGCAGCACATCATCGTGTGCGGGCATTCCGATTGCGGGGCCATGCGTGCCGTGCTCAACCCGCAGAGCCTGGAGAAGATGCCCACGGTCAAGGCCTGGTTGCGGCATGCCGAGGTGGCGCGCACGGTGGTCGAAGACAATTGCCATTGCCACAACGAACACGAAAGCATGCAGGTGCTGACCAAGGAAAACGTCATCGCGCAGTTGCAGCACCTGCGTACCCACCCTTCGGTCGCCTCGCGCCTGGCGGCCGGCCAGTTGTATATCCACGGCTGGATCTACGACATCGAAACCAGCGAAATCACCGCCTATGACGCGGTAAGTGACCGCTTCCTGCCCCTGCAGAGCGGCCAGCCGATTCCCTGCGCCACCCCGCGCGGGCGCTACTAGCCACACCTCATTCGCAACAGGGTGACTGAAGGCTGCACGTTCGCGTGCAGCCCAGGTAGTCGGCTGCCTTGAATTTCCATGAATGCCTTGCCGGCCTGCCGGCGGCTTGCGGCTGCCCGCGTGGCGGCGTTACTGCGGCGTGCGGGCCAGCGGAATGGCCCGGCGTGATCGATAGAGGGAGAATCAAGGTGAACATGACGCAATTGAAAGCGGCCCTGCCGCGTGAACTGCTGGCTTCGGTGGTGGTGTTTCTGGTGGCGCTGCCGCTGTGCATGGGCATTGCCATCGCTTCCGGCATGCCCCCGGCCAAGGGTCTGATCACCGGCATCGTCGGTGGCCTGGTGGTGGGGTTCATCGCCGGCTCGCCATTGCAGGTCAGCGGCCCGGCGGCGGGCCTGGCGGTGCTGGTGTTCGAGCTGGTACGCCAGCATGGCATGGCCATGCTCGGGCCGATCCTGCTGCTGGCGGGCCTGCTGCAACTGCTGGCAGGGCGCCTGCGCCTGGGCTGCTGGTTCCGGGTCACGGCGCCGGCGGTGGTGTACGGCATGCTCGCCGGTATCGGCGTGCTGATCGTACTGTCGCAGGCGCATGTGATGTTCGACGCCAGCCCGCAGCCTTCCGGGCTGGCCAACCTGACGGCGTTCCCACAGACCGTACTGCAGGCGCTGACCCCGGAAGGCCCCGGCAATGCCTGGCAGGCGGGTGCGTTGGGCCTGGGCACCATCGCGATCATGTGGGGCTGGGAGCGCCTGCGCCCGCAGCGTCTGCGCTTCGTTCCGGGGGCCTTGCTCGGGGTGGCGCTGATGACCCTGCTGAGCCTGTGGCTGGCGTTGCCGGTGAACCGCGTGGTGGTGCCCGCCAACCTGGCCGAGGCCATCGACTGGCTGCGCCCCGCCGACCTGCTGCAACTGGCCAACCCGCACCTGCTGGTGGCGGCGCTCGCCCTGGCATTCATCGCCAGTGCCGAGACGCTGCTGTCGGCGGCGGCGGTGGACCGCATGCACAGTGGCCAGCGTTCGGATTTCGACCGTGAACTGTCGGCCCAGGGGGTGGGCAACATGCTCTGCGGCGTGCTGGGGGCGTTGCCGATGACGGGGGTGATCGTACGCAGTTCGGCCAACGTGCAGGCCGGTGCGCAGACGCGGCTGTCGGCTATTCTGCATGGGGCATGGCTGCTGGCGTTCGTGGTGGTGCTGAGCAGTGTGCTGCAGCAGATCCCGGTGGCGAGCCTGGCAGGTGTACTGGTGTACACCGGCTTCAAGCTGGTGGACTTCAAGGCGTTCCGCGGGTTGGGGCGCTATGGGCGCATGCCGATGTTCACCTACGCGGCGACCGCACTGGCGATCATCTTCACCGACCTGTTGACCGGCGTACTGCTGGGTTTCGCCCTGACTTTGCTCAAGCTTGCGCTGAAGGCGGCGCGGTTGAAGATCAGCGTCAGCCACCTGGATACGCCGGGGCACCTGGAGCTTCGCTTGAGCGGTGCGGCGACGTTTCTCAAGGTCCCGGCACTCGCCCGGGCGCTGGATAACGTACCGGTATGTACCACGTTGCATGTACCGCTGGCCCAGCTCAGCTACATCGACCACGCGTGTCTCGAGCTGCTGGAGGACTGGGGCCGGGCGAATGCGGGCAATGGATCGGTGCTGGTGATCGAGCCGCGCGGGTTGAAGCGGCGCACCGAGGGGCGGGCGCGCATGGCGGCAGGGCTTGGCGCGTGAACGATTCGCCAGCAAGGCTGGCTCCTACACGGGGTGTAATCCTGTAGGAGCCAGCATTGCTGGCGAAGGCTGCGCCGCCGAGCCGATCAGGCCGACTGATCCAGCTCCAGCCCCACGCCCAGCTGGCGCGACAGGCACGGCCAGCGCTTCCACGCCGCGCCGGTGTCCGGGCTGCTCAGCTTGTCGCGGTAGGCCTCTACCGATTCAAGCGCGAAGCTTTCGTCGTTGAGCATTTCGTCCACCGAGTGGTGCACCACCTCATCCAGCTGGTTGGCGAATGCCTCGCCGATCAGCTGGTGCGCGATCAGGTTGGCCACGGTGGTATCCAGTGGGATCAGTGGCTGCTTGAAATGCTTGATGTACAGGTCGTTCACTTCCTCCACCAGGCGGTGCGCCAGGTAGGCCTCATCCAGCAGGCAGCCCAGGCCGACCTGGCCTTGCATGATCGCCGGCGGCTGCAGGAAATAGGCTTCGGCAATTTTCAGTACCGGTTTGATCTGCGACTCGATGCCCGCCTCGCGCGCCACCGCATTGGCGGCCTCCAGCAATTCGGGTACCTGATCGATGTACGCATCGACAAACCCCACAAGCGCCGCATGCGGGTCTTGCTCAGGCAGGTTGATCGAGGGATGCAGGTGGGGCAGTTGCACTTCAAGTTGCTTTTTCAACTGGCCGGTTTGGACCTCATGTTGACGGGCACGGGTGATCTGCTCGCGCAAAGCGGCGATGTTCATGACAACTCCAGGGACAAGGGAAACACACGGATGACATAAGGTAGCTCGGTTCGAAAAAGAGTTAAGACGGATTTGTCATAAACGATGTGCGTTTATGTCGCTGTAAGGCATATCAAATGGCCATCAACCCCCTCTCGGCGATTTTTTGCGCGGTCCGGGCGGCTGTCTATACTCCGCTTTGAAAGTGATTGGTTGATGAGGCCCGCCTGCTGTCCAGCAGGGGCTCGCCGTCGAAGTTCGCCGTCTTGACGCCGTACCCTTAGCCGTAGGCCCTGCCTCCGGGATAACAAGAATCATAAGGGGAACCCGCAATGATGCGACATCCACATGCCTGGATGGGCCTGCTGTTGTGGTCACTGTTCACGCCGGCACACGCCGCCTGGACCGTGAATATGGCGCCGGGGGCGACTGAAGTCAGCAACGCCGTGTTCGACCTGCACATGACCATCTTCTGGATCTGCGTGGTGATCGGCATCGTGGTGTTCGGCGCGATGTTCTGGTCGATGATGGTGCACCGTCGCTCCACCGGCCAGCAGCCGGCGCATTTTCATGAGCACACCTGGGTCGAGATCATGTGGACGGTGGTGCCGTTCCTGATCCTGGTGGCCATGGCCATCCCCGCCACCAAGACCCTGGTGGACATCTACGATGCCAGCGAGTCGGACGTGGATATCCAGGTCACCGGCTACCAGTGGAAGTGGCACTACAAGTACCTGGGCCAGGACGTGGAGTTCTTCAGCAACCTGGCCACCCCCGCCGATCAGATCCACAACAAGGCACCCAAGGACGAGCACTACCTGCTGGAGGTCGATCAGCCGCTGGTGATCCCGGTGGGTGCCAAGGTGCGCTTTCTGGTGACTGCCGCCGACGTCATCCATTCCTGGTGGGTGCCGGCGTTCGCGGTCAAGCGCGATGCCATCCCCGGTTTCGTCAACGAGGCCTGGACCCGTGTCGAGAAGCCGGGCATCTACCGCGGCCAGTGCACCGAACTGTGCGGCAAGGACCACGGCTTCATGCCGGTGGTGGTGGAGGTCAAGTCCAGGGCCGACTACGACACCTGGCTGGCCGAACGCAAGGCCGAGTCGGCCAAGCTCAAGGAGCTGACCAGCAAGGAGTGGACCCTGCAGGAGCTCAGCGAGCGCGGCGACAAGGTCTACCACACCACCTGCGTGGCCTGTCACCAGGCCGAAGGCCAGGGCCTGCCGCCGATGTTCCCGGCGCTCAAGGGTTCGAAGATCGCCACCGGCCCGATCAAGGATCACCTGAACATCGTCTTCCACGGCAAGGCCGGCACGGCCATGGCGGCGTTCGGCAAGCAGCTCTCGGAAGTGGATATCGCCGCCGTGATCACCTACGAGCGCAACGCCTGGGGCAACAACAAGGGCGACATGGTCACGCCGAAGGATGTGCTGGCGCTCAAGCAGGCCGACAGCCAATGAACCGGGGAGACAGGACATGAGTACAGTCATCGACGACCACGGTCATGCCGCCCATGACCACGCCCACGGCCCGGCCAAGGGCCTGATGCGCTGGGTGCTGACCACCAACCACAAGGACATCGGCACGATGTACCTGTGGTTCGCCTTCGCCATGTTCCTGCTCGGCGGCTCGTTCGCCATGGTGATCCGCGCCGAGCTGTTCCAGCCCGGCCTGCAGATCGTGGAGCCGGCATTCTTCAACCAGATGACCACCATGCATGGCCTGATCATGGTGTTCGGTGCGGTGATGCCGGCCTTCGTCGGCCTGGCCAACTGGATGATCCCGCTAATGATCGGCGCGCCGGACATGGCCCTGCCGCGCATGAACAACTTCAGCTTCTGGCTGCTGCCGGCAGCGTTCCTGCTGCTGGTATCGACCCTGTTCAGCCCCGGCGGCGGGCCGAATTTCGGCTGGACCTTCTATGCCCCGCTGTCGACCACCTACGCACCGGCCAGCGTGACCTTCTTCATCTTCGCCATCCACCTGATGGGCATCAGCTCGATCATGGGCGCGATCAACGTGATCGCCACCATCCTCAACCTGCGCGCCCCCGGCATGACCCTGATGAAGATGCCGCTGTTCGTCTGGACCTGGCTGATCACCGCGTTCCTGCTGATCGCGGTGATGCCGGTGCTGGCCGGGGTGGTGACCATGATGCTGATGGACATCCATTTCGGCACCAGCTTCTTCAGCGCCGCCGGTGGTGGCGACCCGGTACTGTTCCAGCACGTGTTCTGGTTCTTCGGTCACCCCGAGGTGTACATCATGATCCTGCCGGCGTTCGGCGCGGTCAGCTCGATCATCCCGGCGTTCTCGCGCAAGCCGCTGTTCGGCTACACCTCGATGGTCTACGCCACCGGGGCCATCGCCTTCCTGTCGTTCATCGTGTGGGCGCACCACATGTTCGTGGTCGGCATCCCGGTGGTGGGCGAGCTGTTCTTCATGTACGCCACCATGCTCATCGCGGTGCCCACCGGGGTGAAGGTGTTCAACTGGGTGAGCACCATGTGGGAAGGTTCGCTGACCTTCGAGACGCCGATGCTGTTCGCCATCGCCTTCGTCATCCTGTTCACCATCGGTGGCTTCTCGGGGTTGATGCTGGCCATCGCCCCGGCCGACTTCCAGTACCACGACACCTACTTCGTGGTGGCGCACTTCCACTACGTGCTGGTGCCGGGGGCGATCTTCGGCATCTTCGCCTCCGCCTACTACTGGCTGCCCAAGTGGACCGGGCACATGTACGACGAAACCCT
This sequence comes from Pseudomonas sp. PS01300, assembly GCF_029960155.1. Classification (NCBI taxonomy): domain Bacteria; kingdom Pseudomonadati; phylum Pseudomonadota; class Gammaproteobacteria; order Pseudomonadales; family Pseudomonadaceae; genus Pseudomonas; species Pseudomonas sp. PS01300. The sequence continues at coordinate 23,917 of NZ_JASCPN010000016.1, forward strand.
CGGCAAGCTGCACTTCTGGCTGTCGTTCATCGGCATGAACATGGCGTTCTTCCCGATGCACTTCGTCGGCCTGGCGGGCATGCCGCGCCGGGTGCCGGACTACAACCTGCAGTTCGCCGACTTCAACATGGTGTCGTCGATCGGCGCGTTCACCTTCGGCGTCACGCAGATCTTCTTCCTGTTCATCGTGATCAAGTGCATCCGTGGCGGCAAGCCGGCCCCGGCCAAGCCATGGGATGGCGCCGAAGGGCTGGAATGGTCGGTGCCCTCGCCCGCGCCCTACCACACCTTCCAGACCCCGCCGGAAGTGAAATGAGGGTGCTGCCATGAACGAGCGCACGTCGCTGCGGCGACTGGTGACGCGGCTGATGCTGCTGACCGTGGTGATGTTCGCCTTCGGCTTTGCCCTGGTGCCGATCTACGACGTGATGTGCAAGGCCTTCGGCATCAACGGCAAGACCGGCGGGCAGTACGCAGGCAGCCAGGTCAGCGACCCGACGCGCTCGGTGAAGGTGCAGTTCCTGTCGACCAATGCCAGCGACATGGTCTGGGACTTCTACTCCACCGCCGACCAGATCGACGTCAACCCGGGCGCGGTGAACCAGATGATCTTCGTGGCGCGCAACCCCACCGACAAGCCGATGACCGCCCAGGCCATCCCCAGCATCAGCCCGGCGGAGGCAGCCGCATACTTTCACAAGACCGAATGCTTCTGCTTCAGCCAGCAGGTGCTGCAGCCGGGTGAGCGCATCGAGATGCCGGTGCGCTTCATCGTCGATCGCGACCTGCCCAAGGATGTGAAACACCTGACGCTTGCCTACACGCTGTTCGATATCACCGCTCGCCAGCCGCCGGTGGCCCACGTGGCCACCCAGACCGTACAGAGCGCCCGATAAGGAGAACGATCCATGGCTGCTCATCAGCACTACTACGTACCGGCGCAGAGCAAGTGGCCGATCATCGCCACCCTCGGCATGCTGATCACGGTGTTCGGCCTGGGCACCTGGTTCAACGACATGAAGGCCGGCCACGAGGACTCCCATGGCCCGCTGATCTTCTTCGTCGGCGCACTGTGCCTGGCCTACATGCTGTTCGGCTGGTTCGGCGCGGTGATCAAGGAAAGCCGCGCCGGGCTCTACAGCCCGCAGCTGGACCGCTCGTTCCGCTGGGGCATGTCGTGGTTCATCTTTTCGGAGGTGATGTTCTTCGTGGCCTTCTTCGGTGCGCTGTTCTACGTGCGCCACCTGGCAGGCCCGGCGCTGGGTGGGGAAGGTGCCAAGGGCGTGGCGCACATGCTATGGCCGAACTTCCAGTTCGCCTGGCCGCTGCTGCATACCCCCGACCCCAAGCTGTTCCCGCCGCCCAGCGATGTGATCGACCCGTGGCACCTGCCGCTGATCAACACCATTCTGCTGGTCAGCTCCAGCGTGACCATCACCATCGCCCACCATGCCCTGCGCAAGGATCACCGCGGCGCGCTGAAATTCTGGCTGGCGCTGACCATCGTGCTGGGCGTGGCGTTTCTCATCCTGCAGGCCTACGAGTACCACGAGGCCTACACCGAACTGGGCCTGACCCTGCATTCGGGGATCTACGGTGCCACCTTCTTCATGCTCACCGGGTTCCACGGGGCCCACGTGACCATGGGCACGATCATCCTGTTCGTGATGCTGATGCGCATCCTGCGCGGGCATTTCAGCGCCGACAAGCACTTCGGCTTCGAGGCGGCCAGCTGGTACTGGCACTTCGTGGATGTGGTGTGGGTGGGGTTGTTCATCTTCGTGTATGTGCTGTAGCCGCGCCTAGAACGGCGCGTGGGACACCAGTTGGCCGCTGTAGAAACCCCAGGCGACCAGCGCCAGGGTGATGGCGGCCAGGCTGACACGGATTTTCAGGGCGGTGAGCAGGCGGGTCGAGTTGTCATCGTCCTTGACCAGAAAGAACAGGCCGCTGAACAGGCTGATCACGGTCGCCAGCAGCATCAGGACAATCGCGGCTTTGAGCATGGCGGTACTCCGGGGGATGCGATGACTACAACAAGTATAGCGACAGCCGTTGCGGGGCCCCGATGAGGCCGTTCCGCCCCGGCCGGGTGCCGACCCTGGTGGTGATGTTGCTGCTGCCGGGGCTGATTGCGCTGGGCTGCTGGCAGTTGGGGCGCGCCGCCGAAAAGCGCGAGTTGCTGGCCACCTATGCAGAGCGCCGGGTGGCAGCGCCCCTGGCCAGCGAGCAGCTGGCGCAGGCGAGCGACCCGGCCTATCGCCGGGTGCACCTGTATGGCCGTTTCGACCGCACCCACAGTGTGCTGCTCGACAACCGCCTGCGCGACGGCCAGGCCGGGGTCGAGCTGCTGCAACCCTTTCACGACCAGGCCAGCGGCCTGTGGCTGCTGGTCAATCGCGGCTGGCTGCCCTGGCCCGACCGGCGTGTGGCGGTGCAGTTCAGCACCCCCGAGACACCGCTTGCCCTGCAGGCCTGGGTCTATGTGGCGCCGGGCAGCACCTTCCAGTTGCACGCCGACCCGCAAGGGGGCCGCTGGCCGCACCTGCTCACGGCGGTGGATGCCGCGCAGCTGTGGCCGCAGCTGGGCCGCGAGGGCTTTGCCCATGAACTGCGCCTGGAACCGGGCCCGGCCAGCTACCGGCTGGACTGGCCAGTGGTAGCGATGGGCCCGGAGAAACACCTGGGCTACGCCGTGCAATGGTTTGCCCTGGCTGCGGCGCTGGTTGCGCTGTACCTCTATTTCGGCTGGCACAACGACAAGGAGAACCACCATGGGCGCCGTCATGCATCCATCCGGCACGTCTGAAGTGCCGCGCCGTCGTTGGCGCGGGCGGTTGCAGCTGATTCTGATCCTGCTGGTGGTGGTGGGGCCGATGATGCTCGCCACCGGCATGTACAAGCTGCAGTTCTGGGTGCCGGAAAGCCGCAGCTACCACGGCGAACTGATCGGCAACGGCCAGGGCCGCGCCGAGCTGGGGGTCGCGACCGACGAGGCGCGCTGGCAGCTGCTGGTCAGCACCCCTGGTGACTGTGACGCAGACTGCCAGCAACTGGTGTACCTGGCGCGCCAGGTACAGATCGGCCTTGGCCGCGACGCCGCCCGTGCCAGCCACGCGCTGGCCGCCGGGCAACCGTTGAGCGAGGCGTATCAGGCCAGGCTTGCGCGCGAGTACCCGCAACTGCAGCGCTATGCGCTGGAGCTGGCGCAGTACAGCAGGGCCGCCGGGGGCCTGAAGGGCGCGCAGCTGTGGATCGTCGACCCCCACGGCAACCTGGTGTTGCGCTACGACGCACGGGTCAAGGGCAAGGACCTGCTCAACGACCTGCGCCATCTGCTCAAGCTGTCCAACATCGGCTAGGAGGCACGCACCATGGCCAGACCTGGATACCGCCTCGCCGTGTTCGCCACCTTCCTCGCGCTGGTGGTGGTGCTGCTGGGGGCCTATACCCGTCTGACCCACGCCGGCCTGGGCTGCCCCGACTGGCCGGGCTGCTACGGCTTCATCAGCGTGCCCAAGACCGAGGCGCAACTGGCACATGCCGAACGCCACTACCCGGACACGCCGGTCGAGGCCCACAAGGGCCGCAACGAGATGGTGCACCGTTATTTTGCCGGCACCCTGGCGCTGGTGATCGCCATGCTGGCGGTGCAGGCGCTGCGTCGGCATGGGCACAACGGCCAGCCGTACCGCCTGCCGCTGCTGCTGTTGGCGGTGGTGTTCTTCCAGGCCGCGTTCGGCATGTGGACGGTCACCCTCAAGCTGTGGCCGCAGGTGGTCACTGCGCACCTGCTGGGCGGCTTTGCCACCCTGAGCCTGCTGTTTCTGCTGAGCCTGCGCCTGTCGCGCGCGTTCATGCCCCTGCCCGGCCTGCCGCTGCGGCTAAGGCGCCTGGCGGCACTGGCGTTGCTGCTGGTGATCGGGCAAGTCGCCCTGGGCGGCTGGGTGAGCGCCAACTATGCCGCGGTGGCCTGCGTCGACCTGCCGACCTGTCACGGCCAGTGGTGGCCCGAGGCGGATTTTGCCAACGGCTTTCACCTCACCCAGCACATCGGCCCCAACTACCTGGGCGGACAGCTCGACAGCGAGGCGCGCACCGCCATCCATATCACCCACCGCCTGGGGGCGCTGCTGGTCACGCTGGTGTTGCTGACCCTGGCCTGGCAGCTGCACGCTATCGGTCTGCGGCGCCTGGCCAGGCTGGTGCTGCTGGCGCTGGCGGTGCAGGTGGGGCTGGGCATCAGCAATGTGGCGTTCGGGCTGCCGCTGGCGGTGGCGGTGGCGCACAACGCCGGTGGCGCGGCGCTGCTGCTGACGCTGGTGCTGGTCAACTACCGCACGCGCCTGGCCACGCAGCCCAAGGCGCGCAGGGTCAGCCAGGGCTGGCGCCTGACGCCGCTGCGCCCGGTGGGCGTGGTGCATTATCTGGGAGAGAACCCATGGCAACGCTTCTGAACCCCGCTCGCCAGCAGGCGCTGTGGCGCGACTACCTGGAGCTGACCAAGCCCAAGGTGGTGGTGCTGATGCTCATCACCTCGCTGGTGGGGATGTTCCTGGCCACCCGCGCGGGCGTGCCATGGACGGTGCTGGTGTTCGGCAACCTGGGCATCGGCCTGTGTGCGGGCGCAGCGGCGGCGGTCAACCATGTGGTGGACCGGCGCATCGACGCACTGATGGCGCGCACCCACAAGCGGCCGCTGGCCGAGGGGCGCGTCGCACCGCTGGCGGCGCTGGCGTTCGCCTTGCTGCTGGCGGTGCTGGGCATGGTGCTGCTGATGAGCTTCACCAACGCACTGACCGCCTGGCTGACCCTGGCCTCGCTGCTGGGCTATGCGGTGCTCTACACCGGCTTTCTCAAGCGGGCCACGCCGCAGAACATCGTGATCGGCGGGCTGGCCGGGGCGGCGCCGCCGCTGCTGGGCTGGGTGGCGGTGACCGGGCATGTGGGAGCCGAGCCCCTGTTGCTGGTGCTGATCATCTTCGCCTGGACCCCGCCGCACTTCTGGGCCCTGGCCATCCATCGCAAGGAGGAGTACGCCAAGGCCGATATCCCGATGCTGCCGGTGACCCACGGCGAGCACTACACCAAGCTGCACATTCTGCTGTACACCGCCGCCCTGCTGGCGGTGAGCCTGTTGCCTTACGTGATCCACATGAGCGGGCCGCTGTACCTGGCCTGCGCCGTGGTGCTGGGCGGGCGCTTCCTGCACTGGGCCTGGGTGTTGTACCGTGGCAGTCGGCCGCACGCGGCGATCAGGACCTTCAAGTACTCTATCGCGTACCTGTTCCTGCTGTTCATCGCGCTGCTTGTTGACCATTACCTACTGTTGAACCTATGACTCGAACCCAGAAAACCGTTTTCATCCTCGTTGCCCTGGTCGCACTGATTCTCGGGCTTACCATCAACAAGGTGCTGAGCAATCGCAGCCAGGGCGACCCCACGGCGCTGATCGATGCCGGGATCATCCTGCTGCCGCAGAGCCGCCAGGTGCCGGCGCTGCAGATGACCGACGAGAACGGCCAGCCGGTGGTGCTGGACCAGCTCAAGGGCAAGTGGTCGCTGCTGTTCTTCGGCTACACTTTCTGCCCGGACATCTGCCCGACCACGCTGGCGCAACTGCGGCAGGTCAAGAGCGAGCTGCCCAAGGAGGCGGTGGACCGTTTGCAGGTGGTGCTGGTGAGCGTCGACCCGAACCGGGATACACCGGCGCAGTTGAAGACGTACCTGGGCTACTTCGACAAGGATTTTCGCGGGGTGACGGGGTCGCTGGAGGATACGCAGAAGCTGGCCAATGCGGTGAGCATCCCGTTCATTCCGGCCGATACCAGCAAGCCGAACTACACGGTCGATCACAGTGGCAACCTGGCGCTGCTCGGGCCGGATGGTACCCAGCGCGGGTTCATTCGGGCGCCGTTCAACAACCAGAAGCTGGTGGCGCAGTTGCCGGGGCTGGTCAAGCGCGACTGAAAGCTTCGCGGGTCAAGCCCGCTCCCACAGGTACAACCCTGGTTTCAAGGGCGGTGGAGAACTTGTGGGAGCGGGCTTGACCCGCGATGGGCTGCGTAGCAGCCCTTGGCATTTCTGAATCAGAACGCTGGCTTGACCGCGCCCTTGTACTTCTCTTCGATGAACTTCTTCACTTCAGGCGTGTGCAGGGCTGCTACCAGCTTCTTCACCGCGTCCGAATCCTTGTTGTCCTCGCGGGTCACCAGGATGTTCACATAAGGCGAATCGCTGCCTTCGATGACCAGGGCGTCCTTTTCAGGGTTGAGCTTGGCTTCCAGCGCATAGTTGGTGTTGATCAGCGCCAGGTCGACCTGGGTCAGCACGCGCGGAATGGTGGCAGCTTCCAGCTCACGGAATTTCAGGCCCTTGTCGTTACCGGTGATGTCCTTCACGGTCGACAGGATGTTGGTGTTGTCCTTGAGCTTGATCACGCCAGCCTTGTCCAGCAGCAGCAAGGCACGGCCGCCGTTGGTGGCGTCGTTGGGGATGACCACGGTGGCGCCCGATGGCAGTTCGTCGAGCTTCTTGAGCTTGTTCGAATAGGCGCCCAGCGGCTCCAGGTGCACGCCGGCAACGCTGACCAGGTGAGTGCCCTTGGCCTTGTTGAACTCGTCCAGGTACGGCTGGTGCTGGAAGAAGTTGGCATCCAGGCGCTTCTCGGCCACCTGCACGTTGGGCTGGACGTAGTCGGTGAACACCTTCACCTTCAGGTCCACGCCTTCCTTGGCCAGCGCCGGTTTGACGAACTCGAGGATCTCGGCGTGCGGTACCGGGGTGGCGGCAACGGTCAGGGTCTCGGCCGCGTGGGCAGAGAAGGCCGCGACGGCGGCAACAGCAGCAAGCAGTCTTTTCATCTAATCGCTCCTTGTGAGGGCCGTTCCGGCCCCCGGCGCGTCGGCGTGGCCGACCCTTGGTTACTTACGGGAAAAATGCACAACCAGTTTGTCGCCGACACTCTGCAGAACTTGAACCAGCACCAGCAGCAGTACCACGGTGACTACCATCACGTCGGTCTGAAAGCGTTGGTAGCCGAAGCGGATGGCCAGGTCACCCAGCCCGCCGGCACCCACCACACCCGCCATCGCGGTGTACGACACCAGGGTGATGGCCGTCACGGTGATGGCTGCGAAGATGCCCGGCCGCGCTTCGGGCAGCAGGGCGTTCATGATGATCTGGCGCGTGGTGGCCCCCATCGACTGGGTGGCCTCGATGATGCCGCGGTCGACCTCGCGCAGGGCGGTTTCCACCAGTCGCGCGAAGAACGGCGTGGCACCGACCACCAGTGGCGGGATGGCCCCGGCCACGCCCAGCGAGGTGCCGGTGATGAGCACGGTGAACGGGATCATCACGATCAGCAGGATGATGAACGGCAGCGAACGCAGCACGTTGACCACCAGCGACAGCAGCGCATACACGCGCTTTTCTTCGAACAGCTGGCGCGGGCCGCACAGAAACAGCAGCACGCCCAGTGGCAGGCCCAGCAGTACGGTGAACAGCAGCGAGCCGAACAGCATGATCATGGTATCGATCGTGGCCAGCCAGATTTCGGCCCAGTCGATGTTGGCAAAGAAACTCAGGGCGTCCATCAGCGCAGTACCTCCATATGAACATCTGCCGCAATGAAGCGGGCAAATGCCGCCTCGATGTCGCCACCGGTGATGGCCAGGGTCAGTTGACCGTAGGGGGTGTCCTTGATGCGGTCGATACGCCCGGCGAGGATGCTGTAGTCCACCCCGGTTTCACGGGCCACGGTGCCCAGCAGCGGCGCATAGGTGGCGTCGCCCTGGAAGGTCAGGCGCACGATGCGCCCCGGTACATGGGCAAAATCGTCGCGCTGTTCGCTTTCGTCGACCTGCTCGTCTTCCTGCACGAAACGCTTGGTGGTCGGGTGCTTGGGGTGCAGGAACACCTGCGCCACCGGGCCCTGTTCGACGATCTGCCCGGCGTCCATCACTGCCACCTGGTCGCACACGCGGCGGATCACGTCCATCTCGTGGGTGATGAGCACGATGGTCAGCTTCAGCTCGCGGTTGATCTCGGCCAGCAATTGCAGCACCGAGGCGGTGGTTTGCGGGTCCAGGGCGCTGGTGGCTTCGTCGCACAGCAGGATCTTGGGCTTGGTGGCCAGGGCGCGGGCGATGCCGACGCGCTGCTTCTGGCCGCCGGACAGCTGTGCCGGGTATTTCCTGGCATGCTCGCTCAGCCCTACCCGGGCCAGCAGCTCGCCGACGCGCTGGTCGATCTCGGCGCGCGACATGCGCCCGGCCAGGGTCAGCGGCAGCGCCACGTTGTCGGCCACGGTCTTGGAGGCCAGCAGGTTGAAGTGCTGGAAGATCATCCCGACCTGCTGGCGGAAGCGGCGCAGGTCGTTGGCGTTGAACGCCGTGACGTCTTCGCCGTCGACGATGATCTTGCCGCCGCTGGGGGCCTCGAGGCGGTTGATCAGGCGCAGAAGGGTACTTTTGCCGGCACCGGAATGGCCGATCAGACCGAACACCTGGCCGTCTTCGACGCGCAGGCTGGTCGGGTGCAGTGCGGGGATGTCCCTACCGGCGACGCGGTAGGTTTTATGGACTTGTTGAAACTCGATCACGTAGCGAACCTTGTGGGGCGCATGAAATAGGGTCAGCTGTTAGCCGGGGGCGCATTTTAGCCTGTTCGTATATAGGTTCTTAGCATTTATTTCGTGTTTGACCAACGCTTGAGGAATAACGCGATCAGTGGTTGCTCGCTGGTCATTCGAAAGGAACGCCCGGCACTCCTGTCAGTCACTACCTGAAGAGCCCCATCCAGGGGCCCCGCGTACGATGATGAGGAGTTGCAGACCCATGCCCAGCAAGAAGAATGCGCCCCAGGAAAGTCAACTCGCCGGCGCCCAGACGCCCGACAAGGCCAACACCAACGCCAAGCTGCAGAGCCTGGAGCCGTTTCGCAGCGATGCCACCGGCCAGGCGCTGCGCACCAACCAGGGGGTCAAGGTTGCCGACAACCAGAACACCCTCAAGGCCGGTGACCGCGGCCCCTCGCTGCTTGAAGACTTCATCATGCGCGAGAAGATCACGCATTTCGACCATGAGCGCATTCCCGAGCGCATCGTGCATGCCCGCGGCACCGGCGCGCATGGCTACTTCCAGGCTTACGAGTCGCATGCCGCACTGACCAAGGCCGGCTTCTTGCAGGACCCGGACAAGATCACCCCGGTGTTCGTGCGCTTCTCCACCGTGCAGGGGCCGCGTGGCTCGGGTGACACGGTGCGCGACGTGCGCGGCTTTGCTGTCAAGTTCTTTACCGATGAGGGCAACTTCGACCTGGTTGGCAACAACATGCCGGTGTTCTTCATTCAGGACGCGATCAAGTTTCCCGACTTCGTGCATGCGGTCAAACCCGAACCGCACAACGAGATCCCCACCGGCGGTTCGGCCCACGACACCTTCTGGGACTTCGTCTCGCTGGTGCCCGAGTCGGCGCACATGGTGATATGGGCGATGTCCGACCGCGCGATACCGAAAAGCCTGCGCACCATGCAGGGCTTTGGCGTGCACACCTTCCGCCTGATCAACGCCGAAGGCGTGGCCAGTTTCGTCAAGTTCCACTGGAAGCCCAAGCAAGGTGTGCATTCGCTGCTGTGGGACGAGGCGCAGAAGCTGGCGGGCAAGGACACTGACTATCACCGCCGCGACCTGTGGGAAGCGATCGAGACCGGCAACTACCCGGAATGGGAACTGGGCGTGCAGATCGTGCCCGAGGCCGACGAGCATAAGTTCGAGTTCGACCTGCTCGACCCGACCAAGATCATCCCCGAAGAGCTGGTACCGGTGACGCCGCTTGGCAAGATGGTGCTCAACCGCAACCCGGACAACTTCTTTGCCGAAATCGAGCAGGTGGCGTTCTGCCCCGGTCATATCGTGCCGGGCATCGACTTTTCCAACGACCCGCTGCTGCAGGGCCGGCTGTTCTCCTACACCGACACGCAGATCAGCCGCCTGGGTGGCCCGAACTTCCACGAGATCCCGATCAACCGGCCCGTGGCACCCAACCACAACGGCCAGCGCGATGCCCAGCACCGTACCACCGTGCACAAGGGCCGGGCGTCCTACGAGCCCAACTCCATCGATGGTGGCTGGCCGAAGGAAACCCCGCCGGCGGCGCAGGATGGCGGCTTCGAGACCTACCCCGAGCGCATCGAGGCGCACAAGGTGCGCCAGCGCAGCCCCTCGTTCGGCGATCACTTCTCCCAGGCGCGGCTGTTCTTCCAGAGCATGAGCCCGACCGAGCAGGAGCACATCATCAGTGCCTACAGCTTCGAGCTGGGCAAGGTGGAGCGCGAGCATATCCGTGCCCGCGAGGTGAACGAGATTCTCGCCAACATCGACCTCAAGCTGGCGGCGCGGGTAGCGCAGAACCTTGGCCTGCCGGCGCCCAAGACCGGCACCGTGGACGTCAAGCCACAGTCGCTCAAGGCTTCGCCGGCGCTGAGCCAGATGAACCTGCTGGGCGAAGGCATCAAGGGGCGCAAGGTGGCGATTCTGGTGGCCGATGGCGTGGATGCCACGCTGGTGGACCCGCTGGTGAAGGCGTTGCAGGCCGAGAGCGCCCAGGGCGTGCTGCTGGGGCCGACCTCGGCACCGGTGAAGACCGCTGCCGGCAAGACCCTGGCGGTGGATGCCTCGATGGAAGGCATGCCGTCGGTGGTGTTCGATGCGGTATGGATCGCCGGTGGCAAGGCCAGCCTGCAGGCCCTGAGCGGCGATGGCGTGGCGCTGCACTTCGTGCTGGAGGCCTACAAGCACCTCAAGCCGCTGGGCACCGACAGCGATGCCAAGGCCGTGCTCGACAAGCTGGGCCTCAAGGCGGATGAAGGCATGGTGGTGGGCAGCGATCAGAAGGCCTACAAGGCGTTGATCGCGGCGATTGCCAAGCACCGGGTGTGGTCGCGGGAAGCGGCCGCCAAGGCCATTCCGGCGTAGTCAAAAAGGCCGGCTCCTGCAGGAGCCGGCCTTGCCGGCAAAGAAGGCAACGCCGACATCACTCGGCGCGCCGCGGCGTAAGCACCACCTGCGCCGGCTGGTTGCGATGAATCTCGTGGGCCTGCTGCAAGGCGAAGCTCGCATCGCGCTTGCTTACCCGCTTGGCCAGCAAGGTCTGTAGCCACGGCGCGTCATCACGGCGCGGCACCTGGAACACCACGTCACACTGGTAATTCACTACATCGGTGGCGATGTCATCCAGTTGTCGGCGAAGTTCTTCTATTTTCGTGATTTTCAACGCCACTACGGTGCTCGGCGCCGTGGGGTCGATGACTTTTGCCGGCGGCTTGGCTTCCGCCGCCTTGAGCGCGGCCTCGGCCTTGTCCAGCTCGGCCTTGCGCGCCTGGGTGATGGCACCATTCACGCCGCCGGTCAGCGCCGGGGCCTTGGGCATCAGCGCACGGGCACGTGCCAGCGCGGTGGCTGCGGCATTCACATCGCCCTTCTGCAGCACGATCTGGCTGCGCTGCAGGTAGGCTTCGGCCAGCTGGCGCTGCATGGGTTCGAGGCGTGCATCGTCCGGCGACTGGGCCTGCAAGGTGGCCAGCTGGTCTTCGGCGGTGGCCAGCTCGCTGCTGGCGATGTTCTGCTCCAGCAGCTGCCAGGCATCGGGCTGCGCGGGCGGCGGCGGGTCGACCGGCGCGCTGGAACAGGCGGCCAGCAACACGGAAAACGCGGCAAGGAGCAGATAACGGGAGGCGAACGGCTTCATTCCTGCGACTCTCTATTTGCGCAAAAAGCGAGCAAGTCTACACCCAGCGCGCTGGCGCGAAAATAACTCTTCAGGATGTAGCGGCGATTAAAATGTCGCAGGGCGCGACCCTGTCGGCCGCACCCTGCCCATGGGGCTGCGCGCTCAGCGCCGGGGCAGCGCCAGGCTCACCAAGAATAGCACTGCCGCACACACCACGATGGATGGGCCGGCCGGGGTGTCCTTGAACCACGACAGGGCCAGCCCGCCACACACCGCCACTACGCCGATCAGGCTGGCGCCCAGGGCCATCTGTTCCGGCGAGCGCGCATGCCGCTGTGCGGCTGCGGCGGGGATGATCAGCAGCGAGGTGATCAGCAGCACGCCGACGATCTTCATCGCCACCGCGATCACCACCGCGATCAGCAGCATCAACGCCAGGCGCAGCGCAGCCACCGGCAGGCCTTCGACCCGGGCCAGTTCCTCGTGCACGGTCACCGCCAGCAGCGGGCGCCACAGCGCCACGATCAGCAACAGGACCAGCGCACTGCCGCCCAGGATCCACGCCAGGTCGCCCGGGCTGATCGCCAGCAGGTCGCCGAACAGGTAGGCCATCAGGTCGATGCGCACATCGTGCATGAAGCTCAGCACCACCAGGCCCAGCGACAGCGTGCTCGGCGCGAGAATCCCCAGCAGGGTGTCGGAGGCCAGCGGCTGGCGCTGCTGCAGGGTCACCAGCAACAGCGCCAGCAACAGGCAACCGACGGTCACCGCCAGCGTCGGGCTGACGTCCAGCACGAAGCCCAGGGCCACGCCCAGCAGCGCCGCGTGGGACAGCGTGTCGCCGAAATACGCCATGCGCCGCCACACCACGAACGAGCCCAGCGGGCCCGCCACCAGCGCCAGGGCCAGGCCTGCAAGCAGGGCATACAACAGAAAATCAGCCATGCTTGCAGTGGTCTCCGTGCACATGCCCGCCAGGGGCCGGGGTGACCACCGACCCGTGCAGGTCGTGGGCGTGGTCGTGATGATGGTGGTAGATCGCCAGGCTTGGCGCGTTGTTGCCGAACAGCTCGACGAAGGCCGGGTCGCCGCTGACCTGCTCCGGGTGGCCCGAGCAGCACACGTGGCGGTTGAGGCACACCACCTGATCGGTGGTGCTCATCACCAGGTGCAGGTCGTGGGAGACCATCAGCACGCCGCAGCCGTAGCGGTCGCGCAGGCGCGTGATCAGGCTGTAGAGCTCGGCCTGACCGGCCACGTCGACGCCCTGTACCGGCTCGTCGAGCACCAGCAGTTCTGGCTTGCGCAGCAGCGCGCGGGCCAGCAGCACCCGCTGCATCTCGCCGCCGGACACGGTCTGGATGGGGCTGTCGATGACGTGTTCGGCGCCCACTTCGTTGAGGGCCGCCAGTGCTGTCTTGCGGTCCACGCCCGGCACCAGGCGCAGAAAGCGCAGTACCGACAGCGGCAAGGTGGCGTCCACCTGGATCTTCTGCGGCATGTAGCCGATGCGCAGTCGCGGCTTGCGCCATACGCTGCCGGTATGCGGCGCCAGCAGGCCGAGTACGGCGCGCACCAGGGTGGTCTTGCCGGCGCCGTTGGGGCCGATCAGGGTCACGATCTGCCCGGGCTCCACGCACAGGTCGATGCTGTCGAGCACGGCCTGGCCGCCGAAGGTGACGCCCACCTGCTCGAGGCGGATCAACGCGTTGCTCATCAGGCGCTCCGGCAGGTGCCGCACAGACCGACCACTTCGACGGTCTGGGTCTCGACACTGAAACCCACATCATTGGCGCTGGCCACGATGGCGTCGCTGATGGAGGCTTGCTCCAGTTCGATTGCCACGTGGCATTGGCGGCAGATCAGGAACTGGCCCTGGTGGGCATGCTCGGGGTGGCTGCAGCCCATGAAGGCATTGAGCGACGCAATGCGGTGCACCAGGCTGTTTTCCAGCAGGAAATCCAGTGCGCGGTACACGGTGGGCGGTGCGGCGCGGCGGCCGTCCTGCTCGCTGAGCACGGCAAGGATGTCGTAGGCGCCCAGCGGCTTGTGGCTTTGCCATACCAGCTCCAGCACGCGGCGGCGCAGGGCGGTCAGGCGCAGGCCCTGACGCGCGCACAGCGCATCGGCCTCGGCCAGCGCGCTGTGCACGCAGTGGGAGTGGTCGTGGGGACGGTTGGCCAGCGGGGTATTGGGCATGGGCAGCGACGGTTCTGTTGAGAGACGTTATTATGTTACCCGTTCCTGCCCCGATGAGTGCCTATCGTGTCCCGATTTTTTGCCCTTTTTGTCGCTTTTGTCACAAGCAGCCTGTTGATGACCCCGGCGCAGGCCGAGGTTCAGGTGCTGACCAGCATCAAGCCGCTGCAGCTGATCGCCGCAGCGGTGCAGGACGGTGTCGGTACGCCGGATGTGCTGCTGCCACCGGGCGCTTCGCCGCACCATTACGCCTTGCGCCCTTCCGATGTGCGCAAGGTGGGCCAGGTGGACTTGCTGTACTGGATCGGCCCGGACATGGAGGGTTTTCTGCCCCGTGTGCTGGGTAGCCGCAGCAAGCCGACGGTGGCGGTGCAGAGCCTGCCGGGCCTGACCTTGCGCCATTTTGGCGAGGACAGCCATTCCCACGCGCAAGACGCCGACGAGCACGACCATGACCACCGCCCAGGCAGCCTGGATGCGCATCTGTGGTTATCGTCGGTGAACGCGCGGGTGATTGCGGCGAAGATGGCGGCTGACCTGGGCGCGGCCGATCCGCAGAACCAGGCGCGCTACACCGCCAACGCCAAGGCATTCGGCGAGCGCCTGGATGCCTTGGATGCGCGACTCAAGGCGCGGGTGAGCGCTGTTGCGGGCAAGCCGTACTTTGTCTTCCATGAAGCCTTCGATTACTTCGAGGCGGCCTACGGGCTCAAGCACACCGGCGTGTTCAGTGTGGCGGCGGAGGTGCAGCCGGGCGCGCAGCACGTGGCCGCGATGCGCAAGCGCCTGCAGGAAGTGGGCAAGACCTGTGTATTCAGCGAGCCGCCGCTGCGCCCGCGGCTGGCCGAGACGCTGACAGCGGGGTTGCCGGTGACGCTGGCCGAGCTGGATGCGCTAGGCGGCACGATGCCAGCGGATGCCAATGGCTATGAGCGGTTGCTGGAGAACCTGGGCAATGGGTTGGCGGGGTGCCTGGAAAAGCTCTGACCCACCGATCTGTAGGAGCCGGCCTTGCCGGCGAAGGGCTGCGCTGCAGCCCAACGGCTCCGCCGGCAAGGCCGGCTCCAACCTCGAGTGGCTCAGTTACAACGCGAACGGCAGGGCGATGTCCACCTGCTGACGCGCCGCCAGGCGCACCTCGAAATCCGCCGGGTCGTGAATCAGCACGTCCATCCCGGCAAACGACTCGGCCGCAATCAGCCGCGACAGCCAGAACCGCACGCAGGCCACCCGCAACATCACCGGCCACAGGTGTGCCTCGGCTGCGGTGAACGGGCGCAGCGCCGCATACGCACCCAGCAACGCCCGCGCCCGCGGCGGGTCGATCTGCCCGGCATCGTCGCAGCACCAGTCGTTCAGGGTGATCGCCAGGTCATATAGCATCGGCCCGGAGCACGCATTGTAGAAATCGATCAGCCCGGTCAGGTGGGTGCCTTCGAACAAGGCGTTGTCGCGGAACAGGTCGGCGTGCAGGTTGGCCCGCGGCAGCGCCATGATCTGGCCCTGGTGCGCGACGATCTCGTCCAGGCAGCCCTGCAGCAGCGCCTGTTGCGTCGGGTTCAGGCGCGGCATCAGTTCGGCGCCGGTCGCCAGCATCCAGTCCAGGCCACGGTCGGTCTTGCGCTCCAGCACCTTGTGCTGGGTCGCGGTGTGCAGGTGGCCGAGCAGTTCGCCCACCTGTACGCAATGCTGGTTGTTCGCCACCTTGATGTGCTTGCCCGGCAGGCGCGGCTGCAGCAGCGCCGGCTTGCCGGCCAGCTCGCGCAGGGCCACGCCGTCGCGGGTGCGCAGCGCATAGGGCACCGGCAGGTCGGCCTCGTGCAGCACGTCGAGCAGTTCGATGAAGAACGGCAGGTCCTGGATCGGCCCGCGTTCGACCAGTGTCAGCACGAACTCACCCTGTTCGAGGCTGACGAAGAAGTTGCTGTTCTCGGTGCCGGCGGCAATTCCCTGGAAGTCCCGCAGGCGACCCAGTCCATAGGGCGCCAGAAAGGTTTCCAGCTCGGGCCGGGTCAGTGGGGTGAAGACAGACATGGTCAAAAACTGCTCATTCGGGCACTTCCCGCAGGAAGTGCCAGGTGGATGGTAGGGGCCCGCATTACCACTCGAAGATTTTCCAGGAAGGAATCAGCATGTCGGGTTGGTCGGAACGGATGAAGTTGCCTTCCGAGCCGTCTGCGCGCACCAGAAAGTAAGGCTTGCCCCCTTTGGGGGTGACCTTGATGGCATACAGGAAACCGTTCTGGCGGTATTCCTGGATGGTCTTGTCGCCTTCCGTGCGAATGGTTACATCCGGATCGGCCGAAGGCGCTTCATCCGCCGCATTGGCTACCAGTGGAGCGGCAGCCAACACACCGAGCAGCAACAGGCGATTTAGTCTACGCATGATAACCTTGTCCCTTTGTCGTCAATGTTCCGGACATTCTAGCGCCGGGCCCGTTGAAAAGGTTGATTCTGCTCATGAGCCAAGCTCCCCTCGTCCTGGTGGACGGTTCGTCCTACCTGTACCGCGCGTTCCACGCGCTGCCACCGCTGACCAACTCCAAGGGCATGCCCACCGGCGCGGTGAAGGGTGTGCTGAACATGCTCAGGAGCCTGCGCAAGCAGTACCCGGACAGCCCCTTCGCGGTGGTGTTCGACGCCAAGGGCGGCACCTTTCGCGACGAGATGTACGCCGAGTACAAGGCCAACCGGCCGAGCATGCCCGACGACATGCGTGTGCAGATCGAGCCGCTGCACGCCAGCGTCAAGGCGCTGGGCTTCCCGCTGCTGTGCGTGGAGGGGGTCGAGGCCGACGACGTGATCGGCACCCTGGCCCGCAGCAGCGCCGCGGCGACCCGCCCGGTGGTGATCTCCACCGGTGACAAGGACATGGCCCAGCTGGTGGATGCGCACATTACCCTGGTCAATACCATGTCGGGCTCGTCGATGGACATCGAGGGCGTGAAGGAGAAGTTCGGCGTCGCACCCGAGCAGATCATCGACCTGCTGGCGCTGATGGGCGACTCATCCGACAACATCCCCGGGGTCAAGGGCGTGGGCGAGAAGACCGCCGTCGGCCTGCTGGTGGGCGTCAATGGCGGTATCAAGGAGCTGTACGAGAATCTCGACCTGGTGCCGAGCCTGCCGATCCGCGGGGCCAAGACCCTGCCGGCCAAGCTGCTGGAGCACAAGGAGCTGGCGTTCCTGTCGTACCAGCTGGCCACGATCAAGGTCGACGTGCCGCTGGAGGTCGGGCTGGACGACCTGCACCTGGGCGAACCTGACCGCGAAACGCTGCTGCAGCTGTACACCGAACTCGAGTTCAAGGGCTGGATCGACGAAGTTCAGCGCGAGAACAAGCGCCTGGAGCTCGCCCCGCCCCCTGCCGCCACACCCGACGCCGAGGCGCCCCCGGTGGCCGTTGCCGAGCCGGTAGCCCCTGTCGAGGCCGCCTATGAAACCATTCTGGACAAGGCACGTTTCGACGTGTGGCTGCAAAAGCTCAAGGACGCCGAGCTGTTCGCATTCGATACCGAAACCACCGGGGTCGATGCACAGCAGGCCCAGCTGGTCGGCCTGTCGTTTGCGGTCAAGCCCCATGAGGCCGCCTACATCCCGCTGGCACACGACTACGAAGGCGCCCCGCAGCAGCTGGACCGCGAGCTGGTGCTGAACGCGCTCAAGCCGCTGCTGGAAGACCCGAACAAGGCCAAGGTCGGGCAGCACGCCAAGTACGACATCAACATCCTGGCCAACTGCGCGGGCATCACCGTGCGTGGGGTGGCCTTCGACACCATGCTCGAATCCTATGTGCTGAATTCCACGGCCACCCGCCACGACATGGACAGCCTGGCCAAGAAGTACCTGGACCACACCACCATCGGCTTCACCGACATTGCCGGCAAGGGTGCCAAGCAGCTGACCTTCAACCAGATCCACCTGGACAAGGCCGGCCCCTACGCCGCCGAAGATGCCGACATCACTCTGCGCCTGCACCACAAGCTGCACGCCGAGCTGGCGGCGCTGCCAAGCCTGGCCAGTGTGCTGAGCGATATCGAGATGCCGCTGGTGCCGGTGCTGGCGCGTATCGAGCGCGAGGGCGCGCTGGTGGATGCCGACCTGCTCAGGATCCAGAGCGGCGAGCTGGGCGACAAGATGGACGCGCTGGAGCGCGAAGCCATCGAGCTGGCGGGCGAGCCGTTCAACCTGGGTTCGCCCAGGCAGCTGGGCGCCATCCTTTATGACAAGTTCGGCCTGCCGGTACTGAAGAAGACCCCCAAGGGCCAGCCGTCGACGGCTGAAGAAGCCCTTGAGGCGCTGGCCGAGGAAGGCTTCCCGCTGCCCAAGGTGCTGATGCAGTACCGCTCCATGAGCAAGCTCAAGAGCACCTACACCGACCGCCTGCCCGAGCAGATCAACCCGCGTACCGGGCGTATCCACACTTCCTACCAGCAGGCGGTGGCTGCCACCGGCCGCCTGTCGTCCAGCGACCCGAACCTGCAGAACATCCCGGTGCGTACCGCCGAGGGCCGGCGCATTCGCCAGGCCTTCATCGCGGCGCCCGGCTACAAATTGCTGGCGGCGGACTACTCGCAGATCGAGCTGCGCATCATGGCCCACCTGGCCAAGGACGAGGGCCTGCTCAGCGCCTTCCGCAACGGCCTGGACGTGCACACTGCCACCGCGGCCGAAGTGTTCAAGGTGGAGCTTGGCGACGTGACCTCCGACCAGCGGCGCAGCGCCAAGGCGATCAACTTCGGCCTGATCTACGGCATGGGCGCAAAGAAGCTGGGCAAGGATATCGGCGTCGACAGCAAGACGGCCAAGGCCTACATCGACGTGTACTTTGCCCGCTACCCGGGCGTGCGCGACTACATGGAGCGCACCCGCAAGCAGGCGGCCGACCAGGGCTACGTGGAAACGCTGTTCGGGCGGCGCCTGTACCTGCCGACCATTCACTCCAACCGTCCGCAGGAGCGCGCTGGCGCGGAGCGTACCGCGATCAACGCGCCGATGCAGGGCACCGCAGCTGACATCATCAAGCGCGCCATGGTCACGGTGGACAACTGGCTGGCGAGCACTGCGCTGGATGCCCGGGTGATCCTGCAGGTGCACGACGAACTGGTGCTGGAAGTGCGCGAGGACCTGGTGGAACAGGTGGCGCAGGAGATTCGCGTGCACATGAGCGGTGCCGCGCAGCTGGATGTACCGCTGGTGGTGGATGTGGGCGTGGGGGCGAACTGGGACGAGGCGCACTGAAAAGCGTGCTTGGCGCCTACCAGAAACAGAAATTTGCTGCGGCATAAGGTCGCGGCAATTTCTGCTTTTTCGGCCTATGGAAAATAGTTTCCCGCGCCGAGGAACTAAACCGGTGAACCACGACTCAGAGTAACTGAATGGCTGGTGAAGCCCTTCGATGCTCCTATGTTGTGTTAAGTGTTGGCAGATATCTGGACCCCGCCCTAGCGGTCCGGAACTTGAACCCCGAACTTCCCCCTCCCCATACGAAGTCCGGGGTTTTTTTTGCCCGGCATTTGCCGGGCAGCCCTTATTCTGTGGGCTTGTCCGGCAGTTGCAGCCAGCGAGCCAGTACCGTGTAGGCCTCTTCCAGCCCCTGGCGCTTTGGCGCCGAGAACAGCTGGATAGTCACGCTGTCGCCCCACCCCTTGCGGATTTCGGCCTGTACCTTGAGCAGCGTGCCCTTGGCCGCGCCGAAGGTCAGCTTGTCGGCTTTGGTCAGCAGGATGTGCATCGGCATGCCGCTGGCCACGGCCCAGTCGAGCATCATCTTGTCGAAGTCGGTCATGGGATGGCGCACGTCCATCATCAGGATCAGGCCCTTGAGGCTCTCCCGGCTGCCCAGGTAGGCCTCCAGGTGGCGCTGCCAGTGCTGCTTGAGCGGGATCGGCACCTTTGCATAACCGTAGCCCGGCAGGTCGACCAGACGCCGATCGTCGTCCAGACTGAAGAAATTCAACAGCTGGGTACGCCCCGGGGTTTTCGAGGTGCGCGCCAGGCTCGCGTGGGTCAGGGTGTTGAGGGCGCTGGACTTGCCGGCGTTGGAGCGGCCGGCAAAGGCCACTTCGAAACCTTCGTCGTCCGGGCACTGGTCGACTTTGGCGGCACTGAGGGCGAATTTGGCCTGCTGGCAGAGTCCGAGGATGGGGTTTTTGACTTGCATGGTATTTCCGATTGGGCGTTGCTCGAGGGGGTCTCGGCAAGCGGTGTCGTTTCCGTTTCAGGCACGGGAGTATATAATGCCCCAGTTTTTGTGTGCGCATTATCCCAGCGTAGGAGGATGTGCACGGGAGCTGCTTGACCAAGCTTGCGCAGTAGACGCAGTGCAGCCCCAACCCTGAAAGGGTCGTATTCGGCGCTCAGGCTACACAGGATCCCTACAGCGTGGAAGTCACGCCTGACATAAGGGACCGCAGAGGCTGTCGAAGCAGCTCCCCAGGGTTTCAAGGCTATGCCGCCGCGTGGTTTGTGCATGGACTGCAGTAACGAGGACGATCAGGCCACCCTGACTGGGTGAGTCAACAAGACAGGTTGCCTCGATACATAACTCTTTCACCCTTAGCCGTAGTTGGATTAGCTGATGAACAAACTATTCGTGAGTCTGCTGTTGACCTTAGGCATCACCGGGGCTGCCAACGCTGCCGGCAATATCGTTGGGGATGCTGCTGCCGGTCAGGCAAAAACCGCTGTATGTGGCGCGTGTCACAACCCCGACGGCAACAGCATGGCGCCGAATTTCCCGAAACTGGCCGGCCAGGGCGAGAAATACCTGGAGAAGCAACTGCACGACATCAAGTCGGGCAAACGTACCGTGCTGGAAATGACCGGCATGCTGGCCGCGTTCAACGATCAGGACCTGGCCGATATCGCGGCCTATTTCGCCAGCCAGAAAGGCAGCGTGGGCGCCGCCGACCCGGCGCTGGTCGAGCGTGGTCGCGCACTGTTCAACGGCGGTGATCTGGAAAAAGGCCTGCCGGCCTGCACCGGTTGCCACTCGCCCAACGGCGCGGGCATTGCCGCCGCCGGCTTCCCGCACCTGGGTGGTCAGCACGCAAGCTACGTGGCCAAACAGCTGACGGACTTCCGTGAAGGCAACCGCACCAACGATGGCGATGCCACCACCATGCGCACCATCGCCAGCAAGCTGAGCAACAAGGACATCGACGCGTTGTCCAGCTACATCCAGGGCCTGCACTGAGCCCCGGTTTAACGCTGGGTTAATACAGCGGCGCAAAAATGAAAAGGGTGGCCCGGGCCACCCTTTTTTGTGCCCGCTGCCGTTACACTAACGAACTCGGGCCTGCCCCGGCCTGTCTGAACCCAGGTCGCGACGAGGCGACACATC
Source organism: Pseudomonas sp. PS01300 (assembly GCF_029960155.1). Classification (NCBI taxonomy): domain Bacteria; kingdom Pseudomonadati; phylum Pseudomonadota; class Gammaproteobacteria; order Pseudomonadales; family Pseudomonadaceae; genus Pseudomonas; species Pseudomonas sp. PS01300. The sequence continues at coordinate 45,191 of NZ_JASCPN010000016.1, forward strand.
ACTGCTCAGGAGTAACGCATGCGTAATCTGATTCTCGGCGCCGCGCTGGTCGCCGCCAGCGCCTTCGGTATGACGGTCCAGGCCGCAGACCCTGTGATCGCCGGCAAGGAATATGTCGAGCTGAGCAACCCGGTACCGGTGTCCCAGCCTGGCAAGATCGAAGTGGTCGAACTGTTCTGGTATGGCTGCCCGCATTGCTACAGCTTTGAACCGACGATCAACCCGTGGGTCGAAAAGCTGCCCGACGACGTGAACTTCAAGCGTATTCCCGCCATGTTCGGCGGCCCATGGGACGCCCACGGGCAGATGTTCCTGACCCTGGAAGCCATGGGCGTGGAGCACAAGGTGCATGCGGCCGTGTTCGATGCCATCCAGAACCAGCGCAAGCACCTGACCAAGCCTGAAGAGATGGCCGACTTCCTGGCCACCCAGGGTGTGGACAAGGACAAGTTCCTGGCCACCTTCAACTCGTTCGCCATCAAGGGACAGGTCAACCAGGCCAAGGAACTTGCCAAGCAGTACAACATCAAGGGCGTTCCGAGCATGGTCGTCAACGGCAAGTACACCTTCGACCTGGGCACCGCAGGTGGCCCGAACGGCGTACTGAACGTTGCTGACCAACTGATTGCCAAGGAACGCGCCGCCAAATAAGAGGCGAAACTATGCGCCGCTGGAAATCCGAGCGCCTCGTCGGCCTGCACGAACCGCAGGTCAACGAGCACCATATCGATGCAAGTGGTCTACCGTCCGACGGTCGCTTGCGTCTGCTCAGCTTCAACATCCAGGTAGGCATCAGCACCGAGCGTTACCGGCACTACCTGACCCGCAGCTGGCAGCACCTGCTGCCGCACATGGGGCGTGCCGGCAACCTGCAGAAGATCGGCAACCTGCTGGGCGACTTCGACCTGGTGGCCCTGCAGGAAGCCGACGGCGGCAGCCTGCGCTCGGGCTACGTCAACCAGGTGGAACACCTGGCGCAACTGGGTGCTTTCCCCTACTGGTACCAGCAGCTCAACCGCAACCTCGGGCGCCTGGGCCAGCACAGCAACGGCGTGCTCAGCCGCCTCAAGCCGCAACTGCTCGAAGACCACCCGCTGCCCGGCCCGGCCGGCCGCGGTGCGATCCTGGTGCGGTTCGGTGAAGGCGAGGATGCGCTGGTGGTGGTGATGATGCACCTGGCGCTTGGCGCGCGAACCCGTGCGTTGCAGCTGGGCTACATCCGCGAGCTGATCGGCGGCTATCGTCACCAGGTGCTGATGGGCGACATGAACACCCATGCCACCGACCTGTTGCAGCACTCCCCGCTGCGCGACCTGGGCCTGATTGCGCCGCAGGTCGAAGCGACCTTCCCCAGCTGGCGACCACAGCGTTGCCTTGATCATATTCTGCTCAGCCCGAGCCTCACCCTGGAACGGGTCGAGGTGCTGTCCCAGCCGATTTCCGACCATCTCCCCGTGGCGGTCGAGATTCGTTTGCCTGATGCCCTGACTGTCGATACCCTTCCGGCCTTGCGTTAGTCCCCTTATCTGCGGACCTTGGCATGACCGACGAAGCTCAACGCTGGAAAGAAAAATACCTCAAGAGCATCGAGCAGCAGGAAAAGCTCGAACGCCGGTGGGACGCCCGTCTCGACCTGCTGCGCCGCGGCCTGGTGCGCAGCACCCTGGCGGCCGAAGGCAGCGACCGCGCGGTAGACCAGTGCATGAAGGAAATGCGCGAGGTCATCCGTACCGACAACATGGACGCCGCCCTGGCCGGGTTGATCCCGCGTCTGGAAAAGGCCGTGCTCGATTCCGAGCAGCGCCGTGAAACCCGGATCGCCCAGGTAGGCACCGCGCTCAACGCGCTGGTGGCCCAGTTGCAGAAGCTGCCGTTGCCCAGCGAGGTCAGCCGACCGCTGAAGAAATTTGCCAAGCAGCTGGATGCGCGGGCCAGCCAGTCACGCGAGATGCCGTTGCTGCTGAGCGAGCTCAGTGGCTTGCAGGGCAAGGCGCTGGCGGTGCTGGAGCACCCAGAAGAGGCGAGCAAGCCGGGGTTTCTGCAGCGCTTGTTTGGCGGGCGTGAAGAAGAGACGCAGGTCGCTCAACCCGAGGCGCAGGCCCTGGAGCCGGTGGCGCAAGCAGTGGTCGAACCTGTGCATGAGCAGCCTGCGCCGGCTGCGGCGGATGTGGATGAACTGCAGCCGTTGCCCGAGCCCCAAGCCTTGGTCGACACAGAGGACGCCGAGGCTGCTGCGCAGCCCATCGCCGGCAATGCCGGCTCCTACACTGTAGGCGCCAGCCTTGCTGGCGAAGAGGCCCCAGCGCTCACACCGCCACCCACGCCTGCCCCGGTGCTGACCGAGCACGCGGACGCTGTCGAAGTCGATGGGGCACCCGAACCCACCCCCGAAGAACTCCTCTACGCCCTCCCCGACGGCACCGAGCCTTCCTATAGCTCCGTCGCCACCCATATCGAGCAGACCCTGCTCGGTTTGCTCGACGACCTGACCCTGCCCGAACGCCACAAGCCCCAGGCCCTGGCGGTGCGTCAGCGCCTGGAGCACGGGCTGAACTGGTACGAGCTGCTGCCGGTGCTGGATGACCTGGCGGTACTGATGCTGGCCATCACCGACACCGGCCAGCATGAATTCGAAGCCTACCTGCAACAGCTCAACGAGCGCCTCGAGACGTTCCAGAGCCACCTGCAGGAGGCCAGCGAAGGGCATGCCGACAACAGCTCCGTCGCCCGCGACCTCAATACCCAGCTGCGCGAACAGGTCGACGGCCTGCAAAGCAGCGTGCAGGGCGCTGCCGACCTCGACAGTCTCAAGCACATCCTCGAGAACCGCCTCGAGGGCCTGCTCGGCACCATGGACGAGCACCAGCATCAGCGTGACCTGCGCGAGCAGGAACTGGCCAGCCGCCTGCAAGGCCTGGCCGAGCGGGTCGCGAGCATGGAGCAGGAAGCCCTGGGCTACCGCGAGCACCTTGAAGAACAGCGCCAGAAGGCCCTGATCGACCCGCTCACCGGCTTGCCCAACCGCGCCGCCTGGGCCGAGCGCCTGGAGCAGGAAATGCTCGCCTGGCAGGAAAACGGCGGCCACCTGCTGATGGCCATGCTCGACCTCGACCACTTCAAGCGCATCAACGACAGCTACGGCCACCAGGCCGGCGACAAGGTGCTCAAGATCGTTGCCAACGAGCTGCGCAAGCGTCTGCGCAGCCGCGATTTCATCGCCCGCTTCGGCGGCGAGGAGTTCGTCCTGCTGGTGCCGCAGACCGCGCTGGGTAGCGGCATCGAGCTGGCCGAGACGCTGCGCGGCGCCATCGAAGCCTGCCCGTTCCACTTCAAGGGCGAACGGGTGACCATCACCCTGTCCATCGGCATCACCGCGTTCCGCTCCGGCGAGCGCAGCGACGCAGTGCTCAAGCGCGCCGACGAGGCGCTGTACCGCGCCAAGCACCTGGGTCGCAACCGCGTCGAACAGGGGTGAACGGGTTTGCGCAGGATACGTTATGCTATTGCATTACCGACTGCCCAGGCCCTGCCCCATTTCCATGAAAGCCTTCCTTACCGCGCTTGTGATGCTGACATTGGCCGGTTGCGCCACCGGCCTGAAGATCGACCGTAGCCACCCCTCGGTCAACCAGGACAACCGCATCCAGTTCGTGGTGCTGCATTACACCAATGCCAACCTCGAGCGCTCGCTGGCCCTGCTGACCCACGGTGAGGTCAGCAGCCATTACCTGATCGGCGACAACCCGGCGACCATCTATCAGCTGGTGGATGAAAGTCGTCGCGCCTGGCATGCCGGCGACAGCCAGTGGGAGGGCCGGACCTGGCTCAACTCCACTTCCATCGGCATCGAGATCGTCAACCCGGGCTTCACCGACACCCCCACCGGGCGCGTGTGGCACCCCTACAGCGAGGCGCAGATCCAGGCGCTGATCGTACTGCTCAAGGACATCGTGCAGCGCAACGGCATCCAGCCGCGACACATCATCGGCCACAGCGACATCGCGCCCCTGCGCAAGCTCGACCCGGGCCCGATGTTCCCCTGGAAACGCCTGGCCGACGCCGGCCTTGGCGTCTGGCCCAACGCTCAGGCGGTGGCGCAGCAGCGCGCGCGCTTTGACGTCAACCCGCCAAGCATCACCTGGTACCAGCAGCAACTGGCGCGCTTTGGCTACGCCATCGAGCAGACCGGCGAGCTGGACGTGAGCACCCGGCATGTACTGGCAGCGTTCCAGATGCGCTTTCGGCCACAGCTGTTCGACGGCCAGCCGGATGCCCAGACTGCCGCGATTCTGCAGGTGCTGAACAGCCAGCGCTGAGCGGTACCGCCCAACGGGCAGGCTGATTCGTCCGGCAGTTGCTATACCTCATGGTATTCAACGGGATGATTCTTGATGTCGCCTGCCCTTGCCACGTTGCGTCGCCTCCTCTATCGACCCTGGCTGCTGGCCACGCTTGCGGCCACGGCGAGTGCAACCCTGTTGCTGCTGGCCAGCCTCGGCGTGGCCATGCACCAGGTGCAGCAGCGCGAAAGCGCGCAGATGAACGCCAAGGGCGAGCGCTTTCTCGAACGCCTGGAGCAGATCTTCGGCCAACTGCGCGAAAGCGTCGACGCCCTTCAGGCACAGCCCCTGCGCGGGTGCAGCAGTGCGATGCAGGCAGCCTTGCAGCAGGTGACCTTCGACAACCGCTTCGTGTTCGAGGCCACTTACCTCGACGGCACGCAGTCGTGCTCCAACCGGCTGGGCAGCAGCAACTTCGACCCGCTGCGGGCACCGGACATCCAGGGCCCCACCTACAGCTACTGGCTCAATACCACCACCGAACCCGACGACAACCGCGCCGCACTGGTGCTGGGGCGTGGGCACTTTCGCGTGTCGACGTCGCGCGGGCACCTGACCGACGTGGTCGACCTGCCGCCCGGTGGCAGCCTGCTGGTGGTGCTCGACCACGGCGCGCGTGCCGTGCCGGTACTGGGCCCGGAGCAGCCGTGGCCGCCCGGCGACCAGTGGCCGCCACCGCCCAGGGTGGACCTGATGGAACTGCCTGATCGCCTGGTATACCGCATGCCCACCAAATCGCCTGACTACCAGCTGGTGCTGATCACCCCGCGCGAAAGCCTGTCGCTGAAGATGAACGGCGTGCTCTGGCTGCTGTTCCCCGGCAGCCTGCTGTTGGCCTGGTGCATCGGCTGGCTGGTGCTGCAGCTGGTGCGCCAGAGCCGTTCGATGAGCTCGGAGCTGCAGGGCGCGCTGCGCCGTGGCGAAATGCAGGTGCTGTATCAGCCGATCTTCGAGCTGGCCAGCCGGCGCTGCGTGGGCGCCGAGGCCCTGGTGCGCTGGCGTCGCCCCGACGGCACGCTGACCAGCCCCGACCTGTTCATCCCGCTGGCGGAGAACACCGGGCAGATCCGCCAGATCACCGACTTCGTGCTGCAGCGTGTGCTCGAACAGCTGGGCCAGCTGCTGCGCGCCAACCGCCAGTTGTATATCTCGGTGAACCTGGCGGCGTGCGATGTGATGGTGCCGCGCATCGGCCGGGTGGCGGCGCGCCTGCTGGCCTTGCACCATGTGTCGGCCAGCCAGATCGCCTTCGAGGTCACCGAGCGCGGGCTGATCGACGTGGTGGTGGCGCGGGACAACCTGCAGGCCTTGCGGGCGGTGGGGCACCAGGTGCTGATCGACGACTTCGGTACCGGCTATTGCAGCCTGGCCTACCTGCAGACCTTGCCGGTGGACTGCCTGAAGATCGACAAGGCGTTCATCGATGCCCTGGGGCACGACGCGGCCAGCAGCGGCGTGGCCCCGCACATCATCCGCATGGCCCACGCCCTGCAGTTGCGGGTGATCGCCGAGGGTATCGAGTACGAGGACCAGGCGTTGCTGCTCAACAGCGAGGGGGTCAACTATGGCCAGGGCTGGTTGTTCGCGCACCCGCTCAGTGCGCGCCAGTTCGTCGAGCTGGTGACCCGGGGGCGGCGGCTGGGGCCGCGGCGGATCGATGACGAGGCGTAGCGCCCCTTCGCCAGCAAGGCTGGCGCCTGCAGGCGAAGGCGGTTACACCGGCAGCGCCATGTAGAACTGCGTGCCCTGCCCTGGCCGTGAGTACACGCCCATGCGCCCGCCATGCAACTGCACGATCTCCTTGCACAGTGCCAGGCCCAGCCCGGCACCGCCTTTCTTGCGCCCAACCTGCACGAAGGGCTCGAAAATCCGCCCCTGCTGGCCATAGGCAATGCCTTCGCCATTGTCCTCGATACTGATGATCACCCGTTCGGCATGCCGCCGGGCATTGAGGCGGATACTGCCCGCCACCGGCGTATGGCGGATGGCATTGTCCAGCAGGTTGTCCAGCACCCGGTCCAGTTGCGCCGGGTCGGCTTGTATGCGCGGCAGTGGCGCGGCAAGCTCCACGCGCAACTCGATCTGCTTGTCGGCCAGCGCCGTTGCGAAGCGCTCGCGGGCCCGCGACAGCAACTCGTCGATCGCGCAGGGTTGCAGTTCGAGCTTCTGCAAGCCGCTCTGGTAGCGCGAAAAGTTGAGCAGGTCGTTGATCAGCTGGGTCAGCCGCTGCATCTCCTCGCCAATGGTGTCGAACAGGTCCGCCTCGCGGCTCTCGGCTGGAAACGTCAGGCGCTCGCGCAACAGGCCGAAGGCCATATGCATGCCGGTCACCGGGGTGCGCAACTCGTGGGAGGCGCGCAGCACGAACTCGCTGCGCACCCGTTCGAAAGCGCGCTGCTCGGTGACGTCGTGCAGCACCATCACCGCGCCCAGGATCTGCCCCTGTGGATGGCACACCGGGGTCAGGCTGTAGGCCAGCAGGCGGGTTTCTTCATCTATTTCCAGGCTCAGGTCGTCCGGCACGCGGTCCAGGCTGCCGCCCCGCAATATCAGGCGCAGCTGGTCGTCCAGCTCCGGGCGTTGCAGCGCCTTGCCCAGGCCCTGGCCCAGGCGGCTGGCGTCCCAGCCCAGCTGGCGCTGGGCCACCGGGTTGAGGTGTTCCAGATGGCCTTCGCGGTCGATGATCAGCAGGCCGTCGTCGATGCTGTCGAGCACCGCCTGCAGGCGCTGCTGGCCGGCCAGCAGTTCGTCGACATTGGTGGCCTGATGCTTGCGCAGCGCCTCGGCCATCAGCCCGAAACGGCGGGTGAGCTGGTTGATCTCCACGGCTGGGGTTACCGGCAGGGTGACCTCGAAATTGCCCTGGCCGATCTGGTCGGCGGCCTTGGCCAGCGCCTCGATCGGCTGGCCGAAGCGGCGTGCGATGCCGTGGGCAGTGATGAAACCCAGCACCAGCACGGCAAGCCCGAGCAGGCCCAGCATGCTGGAGACCAGCAGGGCACGTTCGCGGGCCTTCTGTTCACTGTGGTTGATATGCGCCAGGGCCTGCTTGTGCGAGTCGATCAGGTCGGTGCGCAACTGGTTGAAGGCTTCGCCCAGGGGTTGGTCCGGGCCCAGGTTGCGGCTGGGCTCGGGGCTGTCGCGAAAGGCCTTGAGGAAGGCCTGGTAATCACGGTTGGCGGTACTGAAACCCGCAAACCCCTCGGCCTGGCGTTCATGGCTCAGGCCCTCGTCGAGCAGTTGCTGAAACTTGTCCTGCAGCGGTTGCAGCGCCTGCACCTCGCTGTCCGGGTCCAGCAGCAGGGACAGCTGTTCACCCAGGTTCTGACGCAGCTTCAGGCCCAGGTCGAGGATGTAGGAGTTGTCGCTGATCAGCTTCTGCTGCGAGCTGGCCATCTGCTGCACGCTGACCAGGCCCAGAATCAGGCCCAGCAGGGCCACGGTGATCAGCGCCGAGATGCTGAGAAAAAGCCGCGTGCGCAGCTTCATTGCCAGCTTCACAGGTTGTACTGCTTGCGCTTGCGGTACAGCGTCGAGGCATCGATGCCCAGTGTCTTGGCGGCCTGGTCAAGGGTGTCGCTGGTGGCCAGCACTGCACCGATGTGCGCGCGCTCCAGCTCGTCGAGGCTCAATGCAGCCCCCACCCGCGGCGCGTTGCTGGTGGGTTGTTCGGCCATGCCCAGGTGGCTGACCTCGACCCGCTCCTGCGGGCAGATGATGCTCGCCCGTTCGATCACGTTGCGCAGCTCGCGAATGTTGCCCGGCCAGCGGTAGTTGAGCAGCGCGGCGCGGGCCTCGTCGCTGAAACCGCGGGCGGGGCGCGCGTATTCCTTGACGAAGCGGGCCAGGAAGCGGTCGGCCAGGGTCAGGATGTCTTCGCTGCGTTCGCGCAGCGGCGGCAGGTGCAGGGTAATCACGTTCAGACGGTACAGCAGGTCTTCGCGAAAACGCCCGTCGCGCACCATGTCCTCCAGGTTGAGGTTGGTGGCTGCCAGAATCCGCACGTCGGCGCGGCGCGTGACCGGGTCGCCGACCCGCTCGTATTCCTTGTCCTGGATGAAGCGCAGCAGCTTGGGTTGCAGGGTCAGCGGGAAGTCGCCGATCTCGTCGAGAAACAGCGTGCCGCCGTCGGCCTGGTTGACCCGGCCCAGGGTGCTTTCGCTGGCCCCGGTAAATGCCCCGCGACTATGGCCGAACAGCTCGCTTTCCATCAGTTCGGCCGTCAGCGACGGGCAGTTGATGGTCACGCAGGCCTTGCGCGAGCGCTTGCTCCAGCCATGAATGGCGCGTGCCAGCTCGCCCTTACCGGTACCGGACTCGCCAAGGATCAGAATGTTGGCGTCGGTGTTGGCCACCTGGCGCGCGGTTTCGAGTACCACCATCATGGCCGGGCTGTGGGAATCCAGGCCGTCCTTGGGTTTGCGCACTTCCCCTTCCAGGGCCTCCAGACGCGCCGAGAGCTGGCGCACCTCCAGTTGTTTGGCAGTGGCCAGGCGCAGCTGGTCAGGGCTGCACGGTTTGACCAGGTAATCGGCGGCGCCGGCCTGGATAGCATCGACAGCGGTGTCGACCGCCGAATGCGCGGTCACTATGACCACGCGCATCCACGGCGCCTGGATACGCATCTGCGCCAGTACGTCCAGGCCGTTGTCCTCGCCCAGGCGCAGGTCCAGAAAGCACAGGTCGAACACCTGGCGCTGCAACAGGGTTTCGGCCTGGGCGGCGCTGTTGGCCGTGGCCACGCTGTAGCCTTCATCTTCCAGGCAATAGCGGAAGGTACGCAGGATTGCGGACTCGTCGTCTACCAGCAGAATGCGGCCCTGATGTTCCGTGGCAGATTCCATTTTCCTACGCTCCTTTAAGAATGTTCTTGGTTAGTCTCGGAAAAATCGGGCAAGTTGCATGGTCGATTCTGATTGATTCCGCGCCCTGCATGCTAGCTCCCTGCTGCGAATATGACTAACTCATTGAAAATAATGAGTTTGTTTATTTTTTGAGCACTGGCACAACGATTGCGATGATGTTCCTTCTGACCAACAGGAGGCCTCATCATGCGTGCAATACGCCCGTTGGCAGTTCTGACTGCCGCACTTCTGCTCACCCCGCTGGGTTTCACCAGCGCCTCGGCGGCCGAACCCGGCCTGCAGCAGGCCCGTCAGGAAGGCGCCTTGCAGACCGCCCTGGCGCTCAACCGACTGCTCAACCCGTTCAAGATCGAAGTGGCCATCCAGGGTCAGACCGCCCGCCTGCAGGGCGAGGTGGAGAACGAGGTGGAGCGCGAGCTGGCGGCGCAGGTGGCACTGGCCACCGCCGGCATCGAGCAGGTCGACAACCAGTTGCAGGTCAACCCCGAGCTTGTGGATGAAACCCTGCAACGGCGCGCCTATGCCCAGCGCCTGGAGGACGCCACCCTGGGGGCGGTTATCCGCGCCCGCCTGCTGTGGAGCAGCCAGACCCAGGGCCTGCCCATCGAAGTCGACAGCCGGGCCGGGGTGGTCACCCTGCGTGGCCGGGTGACCAGCGCCGAGGCCAAGCAGATGGCCGGCAGCGTGGCGGCCTCTACCGATGGCGTGTACCTGGTCAACAACCTGATCAGCCTGGGCGTGAGCGACCCGGCCCAGGCCCGCGAGCAGGCCGCTGCGGCAGCGGCCGAGGTGCAGAGCGACGCGTGGATAAACGACAAGGTGCAGACCAGCTTCTTATATAGCCGCAACCTGGACGGGCCCAACATCAAGGTGGCGACACAGGAGGGGGTGGTGCGCCTGTCCGGGGAAGTCATGAGCAACGAGCAGAAGACCATCGCCCAGGAGATTGCCCGCCAGATCCGCGGCGTGCGCGGGGTGGACGCCGACATGCTCAAGGTGGCGATCAAGGTGGAGGGCTGATCGTGCAAATCGCACGAGGCCCTGGGGGGCATCGTGCAGGATGCGTCCTGCAGCTGCCCTCGGTACATGCATAAGTTATTGATTTATAAGCGTTTTATTTGATTTCAAAAGCTGGCATGCAGGCTGCAATGACTCTATCAGTCAATAACAACGATGCAGCAGAGGAGCCCGGCATGAACCTGTTAACCGCCGCCCTAGTGCAGATTTCCCCGCTTCACGTACGCCAGTTGCTGTTTCTCTGCCTGGCGGCGCTTCTGACCCTGGTTGCAGGGCAGATGTACAGCATCTGGCAGTCCAAGCAGATCGCCAACCAGATGTCCGTACAGGCTTATCACGTGGCCCATGTGCAGGCCACGCGTGCTTCGATGCTGGAAGCCAGGACCGCGCCACGTACCCACTCGGTCGATGCGGCCACCGTGGAAACCGTCGTGCCGCAGGAACGCTGGGTGTTCTGACCGAGCAATGCCCCACATCTGACACAACCGCTTTCAAAAACGGTAAGGAGAAACACCATGTTAAGTTGGGCCATCACCTTCCTGATCATCGCCATTGTCGCTGCCGTACTGGGCTTCGGTGGTATCGCCGGCGCCGCTACCGGTATCGCGAAGATTCTCTTCATTGTCTTCCTGGTACTGTTCGTCGCTTCCTTCTTCTTCGGTCGTCGCGGTAGGGGTTGACTATGAAAGGGACGCTCTACAGAGCCCTGGCAGGCGCCCTGATGGTGGGGGCCTGTACAGCGGCGATGGCGGCCAATGACGGCCAGGTCCGGACCAGCCAACTGCTTGGTTCGGACCCCGAGTACCGGGAAACCTGGCAGAAAGTGGTCAAAAAGCAGGAGCGGCTGCCCGATTGGGTCATCAACCTCAGTGGTGCTTCCACCGAGCAGATGACGGCGATCGAGGAAGACGGCGACAAGTATCTGGTCGGCCCCTTGTGCGAGACCGAGCAGAGCTGCGACAGCAGCCGTCTTATCGTGGCATTCAGCTGGGACAAGGATGAGGCATACGCGCTGTGGGTCCAGGTACCCGCCGGCCTGCCTGCCGACAAGTCACCCAGCCGTCACACCGACAAGCGTTGGTTGGGCGAGCCGAATGACGGCATGAAACAGATGCTCGAAGAGCAACTGAAGAAAGACCCGAACTACTACTGAGTGTCGCCGGACGCATCAGTATCAAATGGAAGCTGAACCTTTTGCCTGTTCCAGTTTCTATGCTGCGCCCGCTCGAGGAGAGCGGACGCATGACCAGGGGGCCGGGCTGCTCTGATTGCTACAGGATCGGAGGGGCCTAGGGGTACAGGGAGTACCTCCTTCATGGGCCGGGTCAGGGTGGTAAACGGCAACACAGTCGTGGACCGGGGTCGCATGCCGCAAGGGCAGCCGCCGGTCAGACTTGTGCACCCGGCGCAAGCCTGATGCATTTCCCCGCTTGAAAGTGACAGATCGGCCAGACGGCTGACCACCCATCAAAAAAATTCCTGACTTCTTTGACCTGCCAAATGACGTTTTTCACGCATTCGGATTGTCGAACAACGCTGTTTTGCCGGTTTGTGGATACCGCTGTATCGGCCTAATCATGGCGCTTTGGCCTTATTCGGGATTCCGAACGGGTAGGTTTTCTGCCGCTGGGACGTCCGTTTCATGCCAAAAAGATCATGCCGATTCGGCATAGGGTAGTCATTTACGGCATTAGACTCAGTGCGCCTGCATCGGAATAGTTGCGCCTTTTTCGCTGGTCCGAGCGCCCCTTGCGCTCACTTGCGGTGACCTTCTACGGCGCATTGCCTGCACCATGAAAACTCCAGGGAATCGCTTTCAGCGGCTCTAGAGTGCAGGTTTCAAGGCAGTGACCGTGTCCACTTGAACAAAGGGTAACGACATGAAGAAGGCAAAACTAAGCCTCGCCTGGCAAATCCTCATCGGTCTGGTATTGGGGATCGCCATCGGGGCGTTGCTGAACCATTTCAGTGCAGAAAAGGCATGGTGGATCAGTAACGTCCTGCAACCGGCAGGTGACATCTTCATTCGCCTGATCAAGATGATCGTCATCCCGATCGTGATTTCGTCGCTGGTCGTGGGTATCGCCGGGGTTGGCGATGCGAAGAAACTTGGCAGTATCGGCCTCAAGACCATCATCTATTTCGAGGTGGTGACCACCATCGCGATCGTGGTCGGCCTGGTGTTGGCCAACCTGTTCCACCCGGGCGCCGGCATCGACATGAGCACCCTGGGCACCGTGGATATCTCCAAGTACCAGGCCACCGCCGCCGAGGTGCAGCATGAGCATGCGTTCATCGAGACCATCCTCAACCTGATCCCGTCGAACATCTTTGCAGCGCTGATGCGTGGCGAGATGCTGCCGATCATCTTCTTCTCGGTGCTGTTCGGCCTGGGCCTGTCGAGCCTGCAGGCAGACATCCGCGACCCGCTGGTGAAAACCTTCCAGGGCGTGTCGGAAGCCATGTTCAAGGTCACCCACATGATCATGAACTACGCCCCGATCGGCGTGTTCGCCCTGATTGCGGTGACCGTGGCCAACTTCGGTTTCGCCTCGCTGCTGCCGCTGGCCAAGCTGGTGCTGCTGGTGTACTTCGCCATCGCCTTCTTCGCCTTCATGGTGCTGGGCCTGATCGCCCGCCTGTTCGGTTTCTCGATCCTGAAACTGATGCGCATCTTCAAGGACGAGCTGATCCTGGCCTATTCCACCGCCAGCTCCGAGACCGTGCTGCCGCGCGTGATCCAGAAGATGGAAGCCTACGGTTCGCCCAAGGCCATCTGCAGCTTCGTGGTGCCGACCGGCTACTCGTTCAACCTGGACGGTTCGACCCTGTACCAGAGCATCGCGGCGATCTTCATCGCGCAGCTGTACGGCATCGACCTGTCGATCAGCCAGCAACTGCTGCTGGTGCTGACCCTGATGGTCACCTCCAAAGGCATTGCCGGTGTGCCGGGCGTATCGTTCGTGGTGCTGCTGGCGACCCTGGGCAGCGTGGGCATCCCGCTCGAAGGCCTGGCGTTCATCGCCGGTGTCGACCGCATCATGGACATGGCGCGTACCGCCCTGAACGTGATCGGCAACGCCCTGGCGGTACTGGTCATCTCGCGCTGGGAAGGCATGTATGACGATGCCAAGGGCCAGGCGTACTGGAACTCGCTGCCGCACTGGCGCAGCAAGACCCCGGCGCCGGCTGGCGAGACCGCTCAGCACTAAGCTGCTGACGGCCTGAAACACAAGAGCCCCGACCCGTCGGGGCTTTTTGTTGCCTGCCAGAAGCTTCGCCGGCAAGGCCGGCTGCTACAGACGATGCCGAACCTGTAGGAGCCGGCCTTGCCGGCGAATGGGCCGCCGCCGTTTATGGCGTCTGCCTACCCACCCCGCTATCATGCGCTCCAACTTGCAAGGGAAACGACCAATGCTCAACGGCCTCTGGCTCGGCTTTTTCGTGGTGGCCGCCCTCTCCGCACTGGTGCAGTGGCTGGTGGGTGGCAACGCGGGCATCTTCGCCGCCATGGTCGAGAGCATCTTCGCCATGGCCAAGCTTTCGGTCGACGTCATGGTGCTGCTGTTCGGTACCCTGACCCTGTGGCTGGGCTTTCTGAAGATCGCCGAAAAGGCCGGCATCGTCGACTGGCTGGCCAAGGTACTCGGCCCGCTGTTCCGTCGCCTGATGCCCGAGGTACCGCCCGGCCACCCGGCGCTGGGCCTGATCACCCTGAACTTCGCCGCCAACGGCCTGGGCCTGGACAACGCCGCCACGCCTATCGGCCTCAAGGCCATGCGCGCCCTGCAGGAGCTCAACCCCAGCTCCACCACGGCAAGCAACGCGCAGATCCTGTTCCTGGTGCTCAATGCCTCGTCACTGACCCTGCTGCCGGTGACCATCTTCATGTACCGCGCCCAGCAAGGCGCTATGGACCCGACCCTGGTGTTCCTGCCGATCCTGCTGGCCACCAGCGCCTCGACCCTGGTGGGCCTGCTGTCGGTGGCGGTGATGCAGCGCCTGCGCCTTTGGGACCCGGTGGTGCTCGCCTACATGGTGCCCGGCGCGCTGCTGCTGGGCGGCTTCATGGCGCTGCTGGCGGGCCTGTCGGCCACCGCGCTGGCCACCCTGTCGTCGATCCTGGGCAACCTCACGCTGTTCGGCCTGATCATGCTGTTTCTGCTGATCGGCGCATTCAAGCGGGTGCCGGTGTACGAAACCTTCGTCGAAGGTGCCAAGGAAGGGTTCGACGTGGCCAAGAGCCTGCTGCCCTACCTGGTGGCGATGCTGTGCGCGGTCGGCGTGCTGCGCGCCTCGGGGGCGCTGGAGTTCGGCCTGGACGGCATTCGTCATGTCATCGAATGGCTGGGCTGGGACACGCGTTTCGTCGATGCCCTGCCCACCGCGCTGGTCAAGCCGTTCTCCGGCAGCGCGGCGCGGGCCATGCTGATCGAGACCATGCAGACCCACGGGGTGGACAGCTTCCCGGCACTGGTGGCCGCGACCATCCAGGGCAGCACCGAAACCACCTTCTACGTGCTGGCGGTGTACTTCGGCGCCGTGGGTATCCAGCGCGCACGCCACGCCGTGGGCTGCGCGCTGCTGGCCGAGCTGGCCGGGGTGCTGGCGGCCATCGCGGTGTGCTACTGGTTCTTCGCCTGAGCCACGGTCCAGTCCACCAGTTGCGCCATCAGCCGGTCGGTGGCCTGGCCGAAGCCGCCGACCACCGCCGGTACCTGGGTCTGCGCCACCGGCTGGCGCACCTCGAAGCTGTGGCTGGCCAGCACGCGCTGGGTACGCCCCTGCACCAGTCGCGCATCCAGGCGCACCACTACTGCCAGCCCGGCATCGCTGTACTCGCTCTGGAACGCCTGCAGTTCGCCGACGATCTCGTAGTCGGCCTGCAGGTTGGCGTCGTCGGCACTTACCCGCTGTACCCGGCCATCGCGCTGGAAGGCGTCGAGCATGCGGTTGCGCAGCAGTGCCGGCACCGGGTCGGCCCAGCGTGCGCCCTTGTAGCTGCTGATCAGGTCGCCTGCCGGCACCACGGCAATGCGCGGTGTGCCGAGGATCTCGCTGGCCAGCGGCTTGTTGATACGCAGGGTCCAGGCCACGGGTGCGGCGTTGCTGCGCACCGGTTGCGCCGCCGGCAGGCGGTACACGTCGGCCGGCTCCGCCTTGGGCAGGATCGAGCAGGCGCTGCTCAGGCTCAGCAGCGCGGCCAGGGCGAGGGTGCGGCAGGGGCGGCTCATGGGGTGAACTCCTTGTTTTTGTCGCGGCCCAGCAGGTAACCGCTGGGGTTGGCCTCCAGGCGCTGGGAGATGCCCTTCAAGGCAGTCAGGGTATCGCGCAGTTCGCGGATCGCCGGGGCCAGTTCGTTGAAGCCCTGGGCGCCGCTGGTGATCGCCTCGCGGTTGTCGGTGAGCAACGCGTCGATGGTGGCGGTGCTGCGCGCCAGTGACTGCATGGCCTGGTCGGCGCTGTTGACGATCTGCTTGCCGTCGCTGCCGAGCAGGCTGTTGGCGTTGCGCATCAGCTGGCTGGTCTGCTCCAGCGCCGCGCCGGCCTGCTTGCCCACCTGGGCCATCTGCTGGATGGCCAGGCGGATGTCGTCGCGCTGCCCGGCAATCGCGCCGGTGGTCTGCTCCAGGTTGGCCAGGGTGGCGCCCAGGCGGGTGGCGTTCTCTTCGGAGAACAGTCGGTTGGCGTTGTGCAGCAGCAGGTTGATGTTGGTCACCAGGTCGCTGCTGTTGTTGAGCAGGCGCGCAATCGGCGATGGCGAGGCGACGATCACCGGCAGCCGGCCGCCCTTGCCTTCCAGCGGCGGGCTCTGCGGGGTGCCGCCGCTGAGCTGGATCAGCGAGGTGCCGGTGACGCCGGTCAGGGTCAGCTTGGCCTGGGTGTCCTGCTTGATCGGGGTCTCGGCGCTCAGGCGGATCTGCGCCAGCACCCGGCGGGGGTCGTTGGGGTCCAGGCGCAGGCTGATCACATCGCCCACCTTGATCCCGCTGTACTGCACCGCACTGCCCTTGGACAGCCCGGTGACGGCCTCGTTGAACACCACCTCGTAGTCCTTGAAGGTGCTGTCGACGCTCGACTTGGCCAGCCACAGGCCGAACAGCATGGCGCCGGCCACCACCAGCACGGTGACCAGCCCGATCAACACATGGTGCGCGCGGGTTTCCATTTCAGTTCTCCTTGAGCGCTGTGGCGGCCTGGTAGGCCGCACGGCCGCGCGGGCCATGAAAATAGTCGTGAATCCACGCGTCGTCGGTTTCCGAGACCTGGTCGATGGGGCCGGCCACCAGCACCTTCTTCTGCGCCAGCACGGCCACGCGGTCGGTGATGGTGTAGAGGGTGTCCAGGTCGTGGGTGATCAGGAACACGCTCAGGCCCAGCGCATCGCGCAGGGTCAGGATCAACTGGTCGAAGGCGGCCGCGCCGATCGGGTCGAGCCCGGCGGTGGGCTCGTCGAGAAACAGGATGTCCGGGTCCAGCGCCAGGGCGCGGGCCAGGGCGGCGCGCTTGATCATGCCGCCCGACAGCGACGCGGGGTATTTGTCGGCCGCCGACAGCGGCAGCCCGGCCAGGGCCAGCTTGACCCCGGCCAGATGCTCGGCGTCGGCGCGGCTCAGGCCGGCATGTTCGATCAGCGGCAGTGCGACGTTCTCGGTGACGGTCAACGACGAGAACAGCGCGCCCTTCTGGTACAGCACGCCGAAGCGACGCTCCACCTGCGAGCGCTGCTGGTCGCTGGCCTGGCTGAGGTCCTGGTCGAAGATCCTCACCGTGCCCTCGTTGGGCCGGCGCAGGCCGACGATGCTGCGCAGCAGCACCGACTTGCCACTGCCCGAGCCGCCGACCACGGCGAGGATCTCGCCGCGGTACAGGTCCAGGTCGAGCTGTTCGTGCACGCTCTGGGTGCCGAAGCGGTTGCACAGGCCCCGCACCTCGATGACCTTCTCGTGGCTTGCCTCACTCACCAGCTCATCTCCATGAAGAACAGCGCGAACACCGCATCCAGCACGATCACCACGAAGATCGACTGGACCACCGCCGAGGTGGTGTGGGCGCCGACCGATTCGGCGCTGCCGGTCACCTTGAAACCTTCCAGGCAACCGATGGCCGCGATCAGGAAGGCGAAGAACGGCGCCTTGGCCAGGCCCACCAGGAAGTGCTGCACGCCGATGTCGCTTTCCAGCAGCGACAGGAACATCGCCGGCGAGATGTCCAGCGACACCGCGCACACCACGGCGCCGCCGATGATGCCGCACAGCATCGCGACGAAGGTCAGCAATGGCAGCGCGATCAGCAGCGACAGCACCCGCGGCACCACCAGCAGCTCGACCGGGTCCAGGCCCAGGGTGCGGATCGCATCGATTTCCTCGTTGGCCTTCATCGAGCCGATCTGCGCGGTGAAGGCGCTGGCGGTTCGTCCTGCCATCAGGATGGCGGTAAGCAGCACGCCGAATTCACGCAGGAACGAGAACGCCACCAGGTCGACGGTGAAGATGCTCGCGCCGAAACTGGCCAGCACCGTGGCGCCGAGAAAGGCCACTACCGCACCCACCAGAAAGGTCAGCAGCGCGACGATGGGCGCCGCGTCCAGGCCGGTCTGTTCGATGTGCGCGACCACGGCGGTCATACGCCAGCGCTTAGGTTGCAGCAGGCGCCGGGCCAGGGTGGCGATGATCAGGCCGATGAAGCCGAGCAGTTGCCGGGTGTCTTGCCACAGCACGTCGACTGCCCGGCCGATGCGGCACAGCAGTTGGGTCAGCACGGACGTTTCCGGCTGGCGCTCTGGCAGGCAGTAGTCCTGTAGCGAGCAGTACACGGTGTGCAGCAAGGCGCGGTCGGCGGCCGACAGCGGGCTGGCGTGGTCATCGGCCAGTTGCCCCAGGCGCTCGGCACCCAGCAGTTCGACCAGCAGCGAGGCGCCGGCGGTGTCCAGCTTGCCCAGCTGGGCGAGGTCGACCTTGGCGCTGGCATCGTACTGGCCGTGCAGGGCCTCGGTGCTGCGCTTGAGCGGCGTGTAGTTGGCCAGGGTCCAGTCGCCGGCGATGCGCAGGCAGGCCGGGCTGCGCGTGGTATCGAGGGTGGCGCTGGCGGGGGTGACGGTGGTGGTCATAGGCTCCAGACAGTCCGGCAGGCGCTCCAGTGCGCCGGGTCAGAGCATAGCGTCACTTGGCGACGGATGCTTGACCGTCATCAACCACCTCGAAGCGCAGCACGCCGATCACCTGGCCGTCTTCGGTGAGCACGCGCACCTGCCAGTGCCCGACCGGGTTGCTGGGGAACACCTGCTTGTGGGTCCAGGCGCGGTAGCCTTCCTTGCGCCCGCCATTGATGTTCAGGGCAATGCGATCGACCTCTTTGCCGTCCTGTTTCCATACGTGGTAGATGCGTTCGTTGAGGCCGCGCGGGGCCTTGATCGCGGTATAGGCATAGAGCCCGGCGCTGCGGATCTGGCTGGCGCTGACCTGCTCCAGGCTGTCGCCGGGGGTGCGGTTCTGCAGCTGGGTGCTGATGGCCACTTCGGTCATCCACAGTGTCGCCGGCGGCACCCACGAGCGCAGCAGCCAGCCGCTGCCGCCAACGGCCAGGGTGACCAGCACCAGCATGGCGGCACGGCGCCAGTGATTGATCGGGAAGCTGCTGGCCAGGCTCGGGAACGACAGCAGCATGGCGATGCCCAGCGCCAGCTTGAAGCTCTGCGACGTGGTCAGGTGCAGGATGATCGGCAGCGCCGTGAGCAGCGCGGCGAACAGGGTCAGGGTGTGCAGGGCCAGGAACAGCCAGCGGCGCGGCGCCAGCCAGCGGTAGTACAGCGGGTCGACGATCGACACCAGCCCGGCGCCGGCCAGCAGGCCGGTGAACACCAGCTGGCCGCTGTTCCAGGTGGTGGTGACGAAGAAGAACGGCAGCACGAAGAACAGGCTTTCCTGGTGGATCATCTGCGTGGCGTAGCGCAGCAGCGGCTGCGGGATCTCGCGCTTGAACAGGCGGGTGAACAGCTGGGTGAAGGTGTTCTCGAACATCAGCCACAGCCAGCTCACCAGCAGCAGGATGGCGACCCAGCTGGCCAGGCCTTCCTGACGGTCTACCAGGATGAAACTGCCGATACCGGAAATGAAACCGCCGAGGGCGATGACCCCCGGGTAGCGCTTTATCAGGTCGATCAGGCGCAGGAGAAGTGCGGGCATGGTGGGGCGTTCGCTGGGTGAGGTAAAAATCTGTTACAGGATACGCTGCTTTCGGGTGTCAGTAATGGCCCTATCGCGGGTCAAGCCCGCTCCCACAGGGTGCACGTGATCATTGTGGGAGCGGGCTTGACCCGCGATTGCGTCAGCCGCGGCGTCGCCGCCACAGCAGCAAGGCCGCGAACACCAGCCCTAGCCCCAGTGCCCCCAACCCATACAGCTGGTCATACCCCAGCAACGGCTTCTCTACCCGCACATACCCAGGCTCGGCGAACAGCGCCTGCAGCGCCGCATCCGCATCCTCCAGGCTGACCTCGCGCAACCGGGTCTTCGCCTCGCCGACCCGACCGTCGGCATAGTCGTTCAACGCTCCCCAGTAGTAGTCGGCCAGCGCGCTGTTGCCCTGGCTGGTCCACGCTTCGCGGGCGATTGCCGCGGCCTTGATGCGCTCGAACGTGGCGCGGTCCAGGCCGTCCTTGCGCAGGCGCTCGATCATCTGCTCCAGGATCTGCTCGGCCGCCTCGACCTGATCGCTGTCCAGGTCGGCATTCAGGCTCAACAGGCCGGTGTCGCCAAAACGCTCGCGCTGCGCCGACGGCCCGTACGACAGGCTGTGCTGCAGGCGCAATTCGCGATACAGCGCCCAGTCCAGGTAGCGCTGCAGCAGGTCGTAGGTGGCGTCGTGGTTTTCATCCAGCACCGGCTCCAGGAACATCCAGTGCAACCGCGCACTGTCGCCCAGCCAGCCGCGGATCAGCTCGCGGCGCGCCTGGGCCTTGTGGGTCACGCCATCGAGTACCCGGCGCTCGCCCGGTTCCACCGGCTCCAGCTGGCCCCAGGTGCGCTCCAGGTAGGCGGGCAGCACGCGGTCCAGGCCGCCGACCACGATCAGGCTCATGTTGTTGGGGGCGTACCAGTGCTGGCGCAGTTCATTCACTTCTTCCAGGGTCATGTCCTGCACCGAGGAGCGCTCGGCACACTTGAGCCCCAGCTCCACCGCCAGTTGGTCGCTGGCACGGTGGCCGAGGTCCTGGCGGTCCAGCCAGCGCTGCAGGTGGGTGTAGTGCCCGCCGTCTTCACGCTCGACGATGCTCTTCGACACCTGCAAGGCGTTGGCATCGATACGTGTGTCCTGGAGCACGGCCAGCAGCAGGTCGAGCACCTTGCGCTGGTTGCGCGCCGGGGCCTCGATGACGAAGGTGGTGTCGGCGCTGCTGGTGTAGGCGTTCCATTCACCGCCCAGGGCCTGCATGCGTTCTTCCAGCCCGCCTTCGCCCGTGTCGTCGATACCGCTGAACAACAGGTGTTCGAGCAGGTGCGGCAGTTCCTGGCGCGCGCACGGGAAGTCGTCGAAGCCAATGCCCACCACCAGTCGGATCGACACATGGTCGCGCTCGTAGCCGGGCTTGAGCAGCACCTGCAGGCCGTTGGGCAACAGGTAGCCCTCGACCTGGGTGCGGTCGAGGGCAAAGCTTGAAGAGGCGCCCAGCAACAGGCAGATGAACATCAGGCAACGCATCACAGGCTTCCTTGCACGGGTTCGGGGCAGCGCCGGGTCAAGGCGAATGGGCATCGTCCGGTACGCTGTCGATCATCAGGGCGCCGGTATCGCTGCCGCCCAGTACCGCATAGGCACTGCTGCAGAACAGCGAGTTGAGACGTTTCATGTCGGCGATCAGTTCCAGGTGCAGCGAGCTGGTCTCGATGCTCTGCACCACCTTGCGCTGCAGGCGGCTGACGTGGGCATGGGCCAGGCGCCGCTCCTGGGCGCGGAAGCGACGCTTCTCGCGCAGCAGCTGGCGTGCGCTGTGCGGGTCGCCACTGAGGAACACCGACAGGCCCAGGCGCAGGTTGGACAGCAGCTGGGTCTGCAGCACGGTCAGCTCCTCCAGGCCCACCTGGGAGAACTCGCGGCGCTGCGACGTCTTCTGCTGCTGCACCTTGCGCAGCATGCGCTCGATCAGGTCGCTGGCCAACTTGAGGTTGATCGCCAGCTCGATGATCTCGGCCCAGCGCTGGCTGTCGTGCTCGCCGAGGTCTTCGCGGGGCATCTGCGCCAGGTACAGCTTGATGGCGTTGTACAGGCCCTCGACGTCGTCGCTGAGGGTGCGCACCTGCTGGGTCAGGGCGGTCTGGCTGCCGCGCAGCACGTTGAGCATGGCATCGAGCATGCTGTCGACCAGGTCGCCCAGGCGCAGGGTCTCGCGCACCGCGTTGGCCAGTGCCAGGCTCGGGGTGTCCAGCGCGGCAGGGTCCAGGTGGCGGGGCTTGGCGTGGCCGTTGGTTTCCTCGCGCTCGGGCAGCAGCCAGCGGCACAGGCGCCCCATTGGCGTTGCGGTGGGCAGCAGGGCCAGGCAGCGCAGGGTGTTGTAGATGAGGTGGAAGCCGATCACCAGCTCTTGCGGGCTGAAGGTCAGGCTGTCCATCCAGTGCACCAGCGGGTCGAGCACCGGGATGACCACCAGCAGGCCGATCAGCTTGTACAGCAGGCTGCCCAGCGCCACCTGGCGCCCGGCGGCGTTCTGCATGCTGGTGCTCAGGAACGCCAGCAGGCCGCTGCCGATGTTGGCGCCGATCACCAGGCCGATGGCCACCGGCAGGCTGATCATTTCGGCGCCGGCCAGGGTGGCGGTGAGCAGCACCGCGGCCAGGCTGGAATACGAGATCAGGGCGAACAGCGCGCCCACCAGGGCGTCGAGCAGGATGTCGCCGGTCAGCGAGGCAAACAGCACCTTGACGCCCTGGGCCTGGGTAATCGGTGCAGCGGCCTCCACGATCGGTTGCAGGGCCAGGATGATCAGGCCCAGGCCGATGCCTACGCGCCCCAGTTGCCCGGCGCGGGTCTGCTTGCGCGAGAGGAAGAAGATCACCCCGAGGAAGATCAGCAGCGGCGACAGCCACGACAGGTCCAGGGTCAGCACCCGCGCCATCAGCGCGGTCCCCACGTCGGCGCCGAGCATGATGGCCAGGGCCGGGGTGAGGGTCATCAGGCCCTGGCCGACGAACGAGGTCACCAGCATCGCGGTGGCGTTGCTGCTCTGCACCATGGCCGTGACCAGGATGCCGGCGATGAACGCCAGGGGCCGCTTGGCCATGTTCTGGCTCAGCAATCGGCGCAGGTTGGAACCGTACACCCGCAGGATGCCGGTACGTACGATATGTGTGCCCCAGATCAGCAGGGCCACGGCCGAGAGCAGGTTGAGCAGGGTCAGCATACTTACGGCCCCCTGTTAAGGCGCCCCAGTGGGGCAAGTGGATGACGCGGTGAGCCTGGCCTGGTGACCGGCGGTTTTTTCCAGTGCTCACTTAAGCTGTAGTCGGCCAAGGGCCGTGGCGCCAGCATGGCATGCATGCACAGGCTTTGAAACCTCGCGCGCCGGTTAGGGCAACTTCGCTGGCGCGTTGCCCTCCCAAAAGACAAAAGGCCCCATTCGGGGCCTGTTGTTCAACGCAGCCAGTGTTACTGACCCGGAATGTCCTTGCGAAGTTTCACCGGGTCGCTCTGCTGTTTCTTTTTCGCCGCCGCGGTGCGCATCTTGATGTTGATCGCCTCCACCGCCAGCGAGAAGGCCATGGCGAAGTAGACGTAGCCCTTGGGCACGTGCACGTCGAAGGCTTCTGCAATCAGCACGGTGCCGACCACGATCAGGAACGACAGCGCGAGCATCTTCAGCGACGGGTGCTTGTCGATGAACTCGCTGATGGTCCTGGCGCACAGCATCATCACCAGCACCGCGACGATGATCGCCGCCACCATCACCGGCACGTGGGACACCATGCCCACTGCGGTGATCACCGAGTCCAGCGAGAACACGATGTCGATGATCGCGATCTGGATGATGGTGTACAGGAACTTGCCACCGGCTTTGCCGGAAGACGGCTCGTCGTGGGTTTCGTCCTCGCCTTCGAGGCCGTGGTAGATCTCCTGGGAGCTCTTCCACAACAGGAACAGGCCGCCGAAGAACAGGATCAGGTCACGCCCGGAAATGCCCTGGCCGAACACATGGAACAGGTCGGCGGTCAGGCGCATGACCCAGGCGATCGACAGCAGCAGCAGGATGCGCGTGACCATCGCCAGCGCCAGGCCGAAGATCCGGGTGCGCTGCTGCATGTGCTTGGGCATGCGGCTGACCAGGATCGAGATCATGATGATGTTGTCGATGCCCAGGACGATCTCGAGAGCCGTCAGGGTAAAAAAGGCAACCCAGATTTCCGGGTTGGTCAGCCATTCCATGTGTGTTCCTTCGAGCGTGTGGGGCGTTGCGCGCCGCAGGGGTCGACGCGCAAGCGTTGGGATGAAACGGATGAATTATAGGCTGCTGAACAGCGGGAAAATTCCCATCAGCAGCGCCGCGAACATGATGCACAGGCACACCAGCACCGCCCATTTGAGGGTGAAGCGCTGGTGATCGCCGAATTCTATACCGGCCAGGGCTACCAGCAAGTAGGTCGAGGGTACCAGCGGGCTGAGCAGGTGGACCGGTTGCCCGACGATCGAGGCACGGGCCATCTCCACCGGGCTGATGCCGTAGTGGCTGGCAGCTTCGGCCAGCACCGGCAGCACGCCGTAGTAGAAGGCGTCGTTGGACATGAAGAAGGTGAACGGCATGCTCACGATCGCGGTGATTACCGCCAGGTACGGGCCCATCGCTTCGGGGATCACCGCCAGCAGGCTCTTGGACATGGCTTCGACCATGCCGGTGCCGGACAGGATGCCGGTGAAGATGCCCGCCGCGAAGATCAGCCCCACCACCGCCAGCACGCTGCCGGCGTGGGCCGCGACGCGGTCCTTCTGCTGTTGCAGGCACGGGTAGTTGACCACCATGGCGATGCTGAAGGCGATCATGAACAGCACCGGCAGCGGCAGCAGGCCGGCGATCAGCGCGACCATCAGGGCCAGGGTCAATGCGCCGTTGAACCACAGCAGCTTGGGCCGGCGCGCGTCGGGATATTGCGATACGCTGATTTCACTGTGGTCGATTTCATCGCCCGGCAGGTGCAGTTCGCCCAGGCGGGCACGTTCGCGCTTGCCGTACATATAGGCGATGGCCAGGATGGCGAACACGCCGAAGGCCATGGCCGGGATCATCGGCACGAAGATGTCGGACGGGTCGACGTGCAGCGCGCTGGCGGCGCGGGCGGTGGGGCCGCCCCAGGGGGTCATGTTCATCACCCCGCCGGCCAGGATGATCAGGCCGGCCATGATCCGCGGGCTCATGCCCAGGCGGCTGTACAGCGGCAGCATGGCGGCCACGCAGATCATGTAGGTGGTGGCGCCGTCACCGTCCAGCGATACCACCAGGGCCAGCGCGGCGGTGCCCACCGAGACTTTCAGCGGGTCTCCCTTGACCAGCTTGAGGATCTTGCGCACGGCCGGGTCGAACAGGCCGGAGTCGATCATCAGGGCGAAGTACAGAATGGCGAACATCAGCATCACGCCGGTGGGTGCCAGCTTGCTGATGCCCTGCAGCATCATCGGGCCGATCTCGCCCGAGAAGCCGCCGAACAGGGCGAAAATGATCGGTACCAGAATCAGCGCGATCAAGGCCGACAGGCGCTTGGTCATGATCAGGTACATGAAGGTGATGACCATGGCGAAGCCGAGGAAGGTCAGCATGGGGCAGTTACTCCAGGCGAGGCGCGTCGAGAAAGGGACGAACGGATCAGCGCA
Organism: Pseudomonas sp. PS01300; assembly: GCF_029960155.1. NCBI lineage: Bacteria > Pseudomonadati > Pseudomonadota > Gammaproteobacteria > Pseudomonadales > Pseudomonadaceae > Pseudomonas > Pseudomonas sp. PS01300. Next base: position 70,266 of record NZ_JASCPN010000016.1, read on the forward strand.
AGGTGCGCGGTGCTGGGAGTGACGGCGGGAGGGCAGGCAGAACGCGGGCGTGGAAGGACATCAGTATCACCATTGTTGTTGTTGATTGGGCCGGGCACTGCAGTAAAGTCAGAGCCCTGGCTGACCGGTCTTTTGCCGGAGGTGAGGCGATGCTAAGTGCCCAAGCTTTCAGCCAGCTTTCGGCAGCACAAAGGCGACAGAAGGTTTCATCAACCAGTGCGGGTCTGCAGGAGCGACGAGGATGGGCGAAGTGCATGAAGGCGGCTGCCATTGCGGCGCCGTGCGGTATCGGGTGGCAGGTGCGCTGGAGGATGTCGCGCACTGCCATTGTTCGGTGTGCCGGCGCGTGACCGGCGGGTTGCTGGTGACCTGGGCGACGGTGCGCTGCGAGGACTTCCAGTGGCTGCAGGGCACGCCGCAGCGCTACGACTCGTCGGCCAGCTGCGTGCGCTACTTCTGCAGCCGCTGTGGCGCGCACATGGCGCTGACCACCGACCTGAGCCCCGAAAGCATCGATATCACCATCACCACCCTGGACGCACCGGAGCAGGTGCAGCCGCGCCGGCATATCTGGACCGACAGCCGGCTGCCCTGGGTGCACCTGGACGAGCAACTGCCGGGCGAGCCCGGCGAGACGCTATAGCGCGGGCTACTCGATGATCACCCCGCCCAGGCCCTTTGGCGTATTGAACGACTGAGCGCGCAGTTGCTCGGCCTGGCGCAGGATGATCTGCGCCTGGCGGTTGCCAGGGTCCTGGCTGAGCACGCTGTTGGCCAGCGAACGGGCGGTGGCACCGTCACGACGGGCCAGGGCGCTGCGTGCCTGGCTCAGTTGCTGGCCCACCAGCCCGGCATTGGCTGCGCTGGCAGGTCGTTGTACGGGCGGGCGCGGGGTGGTGAGCGGACGCTGCTGCGCCGGCTGCACGACGCGAGCCTGTTGTTCCAGCTGTTGCTGGCGCTTGGCGAGCTGGGTTTGCTCGTCGCGTAGCTGCTGCTCCTTGGTGGCCAGCTCACGGGCCTGCTGCTCGCGTTGCGCCCGTTCGGCCGCAGCCTGACGAGCGGCTGCCGCACTGGCCGCGGCGGCTGCCGCCTGGGCCTTGGCCTGCTGGTCGCGCTGCTGGCCCTCGAGCCCGGCCTGGGCGCGTTGCAGCAGGCTGATGGCGCGCGGGTCCTTGCTCTCGATGCGCAGCGCGCTTTCGGCTTTTTCCAGCGCACAGTCGAACTGGCTGCTGCGCAGGCACGCCTGGCCGGCGGCCAGTTCGGCTTCGAACTGCTGCAGCGACTGGCGCTGGCTGGCCTGGTAGGCACCGTAGCCGAGTACCGCCACAACCACACCGGCGGCCAGGGCAAGCTTGCGCCCGAGGTTGCGCGACTTGGCCACCGGCGCCCCTTGCACTACCGGCGGTACGGGCGGCGGCGTCACTACCGGTGTGCTCACGATGCCTGCCGGGGCCAGCGTGTGCACCGGTTCGATCACCGGCGCGGGCACCGCTGCGGGCATGGGGGGCGGGGCCGCGCTCACCACGACCACCGGCGCCGGCGCGGCGGGTGCAGCGGCCACAACCTGGCTGCTGGCGCCGCAGTACGGACAGAACGCCACCGGGCCGCTCAGGGGCTGGTTGCACGCGCTGCTGGCGCAGTTGAGCGGGAAGGCCGGATTTTTCGCGGATGCGGACATGGGGCCTTCCTCAGTTCACAGGCGGTGGCGCCATCGGCGCAACGGGCGGTGGGGTACCGACAGGCGGCGCTGCGGCGGGCGTCGGGGCGAACAGGTGGGCCAGCTCGGCGATCTGCCCGGCGCCCAGCCAGGCGGCCATGCCTTCGCGCCACAACAGGCTGTCGCGGGTCACCTGGCCGGTCTGCACGTACTGCTGCAGCTGGCTGGTGGTGTACGGGCCATAGTTGGTGCCGGCCACGCTCAGGTGGTAGCTGTACTGCGGTGCGGCCACCGGCGGCGGCACCATGCCGGCTGCGCCTGGTGGCGGCGGTGGCGCCATGCCCGGCATGGGGGCGGCAACTGGCGCTGTGCTGGCGGCCGGCTGGAACAGGCTGTCGAGCCAGCCGCTGGTGAAGAAGTCCTTGAGCAGGGTGCGCTTCTCGCTGTGCTCGTCGTGCACTTCGTCGCGGTACACATCGGCGCGCGAGCCGCTGACCGGCTCGGTGAACTGCTGCAGCAACGCGCGCGCCTGCTCGACAAGGCGCTCGGCGTTGTCCGGGGCCTGGCGCTTGAGGCGGTTGTCGTACTCGTTTTTCAGCAGCTCGGCGATCTTGTACGGGAAGGTCTGGTACAGCGACGACACGCCGATTTCGTCCTGGCGCATCTGCGGCTTGTAGGCGCCGCGGCGCAGGTCTTCGAACAGCGCGACCATGGCTGCCAGTTGCTGCGGGCTGCGCAGTTGCTCGTAGCGTTGGCGCAGCTGGTCTTCGATGTCCTTGCGCTGCAGCTGGTTCAGGCCGTTCTGGCGGATCGCGAACTCGTCACCGACGCTGAAGTAGTCCTGGTCGATCATCAGTTCGTAGCGTTCCGACGGGTTGCGGCGCAGTACCCCCATCACGACCGCGTGCAGGTACAGCTTGAAGTCCTCGGCGAACTGGCGGTACTGCTCCTGGGTGAACTGGATCGGCTGCACGAACTGGCTGATGCGCTTGTGGCTGTGCAGCGGGATGGTGGTGCTTTCCTTGCGGTAGCTGGCCAGGTAGGTCGGCAGCGGGGTCAGCGCCGGCAGAGGGAAGCCGCTGAGCTCGGTAAAGCAGATCAGCTTGCCCGGGGTGCCCGACTCGACGAACTGGATCTGCCCGGCGGTCATGCCGGTGCCCTGTGGCAGGCACTGGCCGAGCATGGCGCCATAGGTGCGCTTGAACTCATTGGCGTCCTGCACGCCGACCAGGCAGGTGTAGCGGTCCTTGCCGATGCCGAAGCCGCCGGTGAGGTTGAGCGGGGTCCACGGCATGGCACGTTGCAGCAGCTGGCGGAACTTCTCGCGCTGCTCGTCCGGGGTCAGCGCGGCCAGCGCACTGAGCAGCGGGTCGGTGCCCTGGGTCTGGCGCGGCAGTTGCTGTACGGCCTTGGCGCGCAGCTTGGACAGCAGCTCTTCCTGGCCCTCCTCGTCCTGCAGCTTGCCGAACAGGGTCTTGGAGCCGCCGAAGTCCTTGAATGCGTCCTTGGCCCACTCGCGCACCTGGGCGCCGTCCACCGGTTGCTCTTCGTTGTTCTGCACCAGCGCCAGGGGGATCAGCGTGGCGTGTTTTTCCTTGATGCTGGCGTCGATCTTGCTGATGTCGGTCTCGATCCGGCGCAGCAGATGGTCGACTGCGTTGCGCCCGTCCTGCAGACGACCGACGAAGCCGTTCCACACCGCACGACCGCTCTGGTCCACCGACTCCTTGCGGCCCAGCCAGTCGGACAGCTCGCGCAGCAACTGGGCCGCCTCGCGCGCGGCCACATGGCGCACGTAGAACAACAGGCTGTCGCGCAGGGTGTCCTTGACCTGGGTGAGCACGGTCTCGGCCTGCTTGTCCTTGCCGCTGAGGCGGGCCATCAGGCCGCCGCCGGTGGTTTCCTTGAGGCGCTCGAATTCGCGGGCCAGCTCCGAGGACTCCAGCTTCTCGGCCAGTTCCTTGAAGCGTGCGGCGTTCTTTTCCAGCGCCGGGATGATGCCGCTGCCTTCGTTTTCCAGGCGGTCCTTGAGCATCTCGACCAGGGCCAGGGTGTAGTCCAGGCCACCGCGCTCATCGTCGTCCAGGCGACGGAAGAGTTTTTCCGGCAGGGCGTCTTCGCGCACCAGCTCGGCCAGGCGGCGCTGGCGGTTTTCCTTGATGCGCACTTCGTGGTTGCGCTCGGCACTGTCGATGTTGCTGCCCTTGGTGTCGCGTTCCAGCTGCTGCTGGATCTCGCGCACGTGGGTCAGCCACTGGTCCTTGTCGGCGCCGCCGCTGTGCAGGCGTTCGAACAACGCTTCGACCTTCTGCTCGATCTGGGCGGTGATGCTGTTGTCGCCTTCCACCAGCAGCAGGTCGTCGGCGATCTGGTAGTGGGTGAACTCGCCGGTGGCCAGGGTCAGCTCGACCTTGGACAGGAAGTCCGGCAGTTCGGTGAAGGTACGCGGGGTGACGTTCAGCTGCTCGCGCAGGAAGTCGTCACGCTCGCGGTCGGTAGGACGGTTGTCGTTGGCCGAGGCGTTGGCGATGCCGAAGAACGCCTTGAGCATCTGCTGTACCTGACGGCTCAGGCGCACGTTCTGGCGCGCGTCGATCTGGGTGTCGAGCACGGCCTGGCCGAGCGAGGAGTACGAGCACGGGAAGCGCAGCTCGGTGTCGTCGCCGTAGTCCTGGGGCAGGCGCACAGTGTAGGAGCGGATCTTGTGCTGGTTCTGGTTGACCGCGATCGAACGCTTCTTGTTGGCGAAGTCCTGCGAGGTGAAGTCGGTGAACAGCACGTCCGAGAGCATCTCGTAGACGTCTTCCTGGTCGCTGGTCTTGGCCTGGGCGACGTTGCTGTTGTCGATGATGTAGACGTCATCGTACGGGCGGTTGTCGATGAACAGGTTGTCGGTGGCGTCCCAGTGCTTGACCAGACGGTTGCCGCGCATGCTGGTTTCCAGCTCCATCAGCGCCGCATAGCCGTTGGCCTGCACGCGCTCGGTGTTGTAGGCATGGAAGCCGCCGGGCAACACGAAGAACAGGTCGACCTTGCCGGCGATGTTGTGTTCCTTGAGGATCGCCTTGGCCAGGTAGCCCATGTCCAGGAACGAACCGGACCCGGTGCCGCCGGCCGCCGAGCCGCTGATGACGATGCGGATCTTGCCGGGGTCGATTTCCAGGCCGAGCTTCTTGAGCTTGTCGGCGTTGCCGCCGATGTTGGCCAGCAGGCGTCCGACCTTGTCGCGCAGCTTGTCGCGGATCACCGGGTACTTGTCGTAGAAGTACAGGCGCGACAGCGCACGGATCTGCCCGGCGCCCTTGGAGGGGTCGATGCCCAGGGCGCGGATCTTGTCCGGGGTCAGCGGGAACCATTCGGCCACTTCACGGTGGCGGTTGAGCTCGTCCATCGAGTGGGTGTACTTGCTCAGGTTGAGCGGCTCGATGATCTTCTCTTCGGAGGTAAAGGCCACTTGTTCGGCCAGCACGTCGGTCTTGATCGACTTGCCGTCCTGGGTGACTTCGCCAGCATCCAGGTCGAAGTTGATGAACTGCACCAGGGGGAAGTCGGCAATCTGCTGCACCTGGTTGTTGCCGCCCCAGATGGCATTGAGAATGCGCCGGCGCAGGCGAATGTTGACCTTCATGCCGGTACCGCCCAGGGCGATGAACAGCGTCGGGTGGATCTTCTCGCTGACCATGTTCAGCGCTGCCGGGCCGGAAGGTTGTGCATTCTCGTTCATCTGAAACTCCATGAGCCCTGGCTGGGCTGGCCGAATCGGGTCGGCGGGCTAAATCCGTGGATCAAATTGAAGCGTCAGGCCAGGCCTGACGCGGGCAGTGCAGGCCGGGCTCAGCGCTTGGCCGAGAAGGTCATCAGCCAGGCCACCAGCGAAATGCCGGCCACGCCAGCCAGTGGTGCAAGGTACAGCGGGGTGAGGAACTGACCGGAGTTGATCACCGCCAGCACGGCCATGGCCGAGACCAGCAGCAGGCCCAGGAAAAGGAACCAGCCCGAGGCGTTGGCGCGGCTGGGGGCCACGCGCTCGCGCACGCGCCAGTTGGCGTAGGCGTTCTTGATCACGAAGAAGATCAGCGCCAGTACCACCAGCACGGCCACGCCGATCAGGGCGTCACGGCTGTCGACCTTTTTCGGGCCCAGGTCCATCAGCGGCGCCGGAACGCTCAGGGTGGAGGTGGTGGTGGCCGGTGCGGCGTCGTTTTCTACGGGGGCTGGCAGGGAGCTGGTCTGGGTCATGATCGGGGTCCTGGGTTATTTGAGGCGCACGGCGACGTCGGCGGCGAGTTTTTCGAGGGTGGCGCCGAACAGGCCGCGCTTTACGGTCGCGACCTTGTTCTGCCGGGCGTCATAGACGCTGGCGCTGCTGAACGGCTTGAGCGGGTATTGCTGGGCGATGCCTTCGACCATCACCGTGACCGGCTTCTTGCCGCCGATCAGGGCCTTGGCCAGCAACAGGCCGATCAACGCCAGCACCAGCAGGGCCAGCAGCAACAGCACCGGGCCCAGCGGGTAGCTGATCTGCAGCACGATCGGCAGGCGGGTGGCCGAAGCGCTGGCTTCGCTGGACGGCAGGAACACATCGGGCAGTGCATCGTTGGGGAACAGCTCGTTCATGCGCTCGATGAACTGCTGGGAAATCTGCAGTTGCTGCTCGCTCAGGCGCACTTCGATGGCCCCGGCACGCTGGTAGCCGCTGGACAGCAGCACTTCGCTGGACCACTGCGACGGCAGCGGCGGCAGTTGCAGGCTGATCGACAGCTCGTCGGAGCGGGCGCCGGGTTCGAGGTTCTCGATGCGGTCCATCGAGATCGCCGACTGCAGGGCTTCGCCGGGCATGTCCAGGCTCATCGCGACCTTGGCCGAGTGGATCTGGTAGGGGTTGAACTGGTTCTCGAAGCGGCCCAGCAACACCGCGGTCTTGGGCGAGCCGTCGACGTTGATGTTGAGCACCACGGTCTGCTGGTCGGGGGCCAGCTCTGCACTGACGTCGGGGGTGTCCTTGACGCCGGTCGGGATGAAGCGCACGGCGGCCTGGGTCAGCGGCTTGAGGCGTACACGCGCGTCGTTCAGCAGTTTGGCCAGGGCCGGCTGGGCCAGCACCTGTTCCAGCGCGGCACCGGCATTGGCGCCGTAGGCCAGGGCGTAGATCATCAGGCCGTTGGCTTCGAAGTTGCTGCTCTTGACCGGCATCTTCTGCGGGAAGGCGGCGATGCGGCTGATCACGTCTTCCTTGTGCAGCAGGTCGTAGAACTCGCGGTTCTTGAGCTGGGTCTCGCTGCTGTTGTTGGGGCTGTTCTTGTTGTTGGTGACGATCCAGATGATGCCTTCGCGCCCTTCCAGGCCGGTCTTGATCGCGGCCAGCAGGGCTTCCTTGAAGTCGGTGTCGGCATAGGCGCCACTGGCCTTGCGTGCCAGGGCCAGGGCATTGACGCTGTCACCGAGCTTGGCGTGGGTGCCGGGGCCGCGGTAGGTCCATTGCGGCGAGGGGTGGCTGCTGTCGGCCTGGTTGAAGGCGCCGATCACCACTTCGCCGTTGCCGGCGGCGGTGGCGGCCAGTTGCGTGATCAGCGGTTTGAAGCCCGAAGCCGGGTCGAGGTAGAACGGCTCCATCCAGCCGGAGTTCTGTACCAGAAACACCTGGCGCAGCGGTTGCGCCTGGGCGCTCAGGCACACCAGGCTCAGGGCCAGCAGCAGGCCACGGCGCAGCAGGCGGTTCATGCGTTCCATCGGTAGAGCGCTCCAGTCGAATCGATGTACAGCCACAGGGCGTTGTCGTGGAAGAACCACTGGGCGTTCCAGGGTTGGGCCACTTTGAGGGTGATGCTCAAGGGCGGCTGGCCCACGCGTTCCAGGCAGAACTGGCTGTCGATGGCCTGGTCGTTGCCGAAGAACTGTTGCAGGCTCGACGGCCACTCGACGCGCACCGACAGCAGGTACTGGCTGTCGATGAACTCGATGAAGGGGAAGACCACTTCGCGCCGGGTGGGGGTGTTGTCGACGTCGTGCTCGCCCCAGGGCGCATCCAGGCGCACGTTGAACATGTAGTTCAGGTGCCCGGTGCTCAGGCGCGAGCCTTTGACTTCCTTGCGTTCGTCCGAGTCCAGGCGCAGGCAGTACTGCTCGCTGCCCTCGAACAGTTGCTGCCAGATGCCGTAGCCGTTGACGAACGGCGGGCCGTATTCGGGGCGGGCCTGGGCACCGGCGGGCCAGCTCAGCCACTGGGCGTCCAGCTGTGCGCCGAGCTTGACGCTGAGGTAGCCGTGGGCGCCGATCCACAGCAGGCGCCGCGAGGCCGGGTCGCGCAGTGGCGCGGACAGGCCCTGCAGGTGCGCCGGGTTGGCGTGGGCGATGGGGTGCAGGGTCCACTGTTCATTGTGGCGTGCCACCAGGCTGAAGCTGCCGTCGGGCATCTGCTGCGGGATCAGTACCTGGTCGTCGAGATCGCCGGGGGCGGCGATGGCACGGCCCGGGCAGCGGTCGACATGGTAGCGGCCATCGAGCGGGTCGACGCGCACCTCGGTGGCACCCTCGTCACAGGCCAGCAGCAGGCGTTGCTGTTCGCCCACCTCGCGCAGGCTCACGCCCCACGCCCAGCTGGGCAGGCTGCAACGGCCGATCGGGGTGCTGTGCGGCAACAGCGCCGCCCACTCCTGGGCCTGGCGCTGCCAGCGGAACAGGCTGCCGTCGCGGGCCAGCGCAAACAGCGCCTCGCGATGACCGCCCAGGTTGGCGACGAGAAAATTCAAGCCGTTCTTGCGTGGCAGCTGGTCGTACTTGTGCGCGGTGTTCAGGCTGCGCGGGGTGGCGCCGTCCAGCTTGCGGTACAGTGCGGCGAGGGTGTGCTCGGCACCGTCGAGCCGGCAACTGCCCTCCACCACCCGGCGTCCGCTACCGTTGCCATAGGGCGGCAACCAGCGTTGCTGGCGGTCGAAGCGCACGGGCGTGAGGGCTGTACCGGTCTGCGGGCAATGGCGGAAGCTGGCCGGCAGCCAGCCCTGCGCACCGGGCGCCTGCTGCGCACCGACGAGAAAGTCCAGGTCGGGCTGCGCGTCTTCCAGCGCCTTGCCGGCGACGTGGGTCAGGGAGAACCTGCCATGGGCATCCTGCAACCAGCGTTGCCCATCCAGCGACCACTCGTACTCGCGGTCGTCTCCGACTACGTCCATATAATCCCACCATGCCAACGGTCGTCCGTGCGCGGCAGTGCCTGCTTGAGGTCAGGCCGTCACGTCGAAAGAAAGAGGTTCTGCGAAATGTCCCGGCGCCTTTCGGCGGGGCGCAATGGCAGCCAAATGCCATTTTTCAAGCGGCGAAATAGTGGCACAGGCAGTTACAAAGTCAACTACCGACTCAGGGCAATTGCAGCCCGCCAGCGGCCTTGTGCAATGCGCGCAGGTGTTCGCCGAGCTGCTTGAGGTTGGCTTCGACGGCGGCGATTTCGGCGGCGCGCTCGGGGCCGAGCAAGGCGCGTACTTCCTTGTCCAGGTCGCCGGTCAGGCGCTGCAGTTGCTGCTGGCGCTGGCTGCTGGCCTGCTCCAGCTGCTGGCGTTCGCTGGCCTGGGGCAGCCCGTAGCCGCTGCCGCTCAGCAGTTCGGCCGGTTTGCTGAGAAAGCCGCTGTTGGCGAGGATCTGCTGCAGGGTGCTGTTGGCCTGGGCCACGTTGGTGTCGTTGAGCTCGCGACCGCTGAGGTAGCGCTGCTTGACCTCGTCCTGGGCCAGTAGCAGCTGGCGGCGCAGGCCGGCCTGTTCCAGCAGCAACAAGGCCGCGCTGGTGCGCAGGTCGGCCTGGGCGAACCATTGCTGGCGCTGGGCGGGTGGCTGTTCGAGCCAGGCCTCGACGCTGGCCTGCGGCACCGGCAGGTGCTGCTTGAGCACCTGGAACATGGCCTGATAGCGGTCGCGGTAGGAGTCGAAGCGGTAGCCCAGGCGCAAGGCTTCGCGCGGGTCGTCGAGCACGCTCATGTCGGCCAGGCCACGACCCTGCAGCACCTCGAGCAGGCCATTGGGCATGATGCTGTCGAGCCCGGCCAGGCGCGGGTTGCCGGTGCCGCTGCGCAGCAGCTTGAGGGTTTCGACCGCGCAGTTGTTGGACAGGAAGTAATAGTGGCCGTCGTAGTTCCAGTGCATCTCGGCAGCCTGGCGCACCAGGTCTTCGATTTCGTCCCGGTCGAGCTTGAGCGGGATCGAAGCCAGGCTGCGCAGTTCGGTCTTGGTGTACTCGTCGATCACCTGTGCCAGTGGCAGCACGAACAGGCGCGAGGGGTAGGCGCCGGTCAGGCCGTCCCAGCTCGATAGCTGCACGTCGTTGACGAAGGCACGGTACGAGAGCACCAGGTGCTGGTCCAGGTCCAGGCGGCAGTCCGGACCGCGTGGGCGCCCCGGCGCGCAGATCACCAGGCGCAGCATGCTGTGGCCCCAGCGGCTGACCCAGTTCTGGTTGGCTTCGGCCAGCAGGAAGTCCACGGCATACACGCGTTCGGGGTCGACCTGGCCCAGCGGCTGCTTGTCGAAGTCGTTGCCGGCGTTGAGGAACGGAAGCCCCGGCGCGCACTCGGCAGCGGCAGGCGCCCAGTCGAAATGCTCGCGCAGGTACTTGTAGAGGGCCGGGCGGCGACAGGCGTAGCTCGGGTCGAGGAGGAAGTACTCCATGTTGACCGCGATGAATTCCTTGGGGCTGCTCAGCTCGTAGCTGTCCGGGGTGCGTGCGATCTGGCGGTTGTGCTGTTCGCGCTCGCCACGCCGGCCCACGTATTGCGGCCAGCCGGCGAGGTCGAGCAGGCGCGGGTCGTCGCTGAGGGTGAAGCGGCGTTCGGTCTGGCCGCGGCATTCATCGGGCAGCCCCACCTTGCCCAGGCTGGTGTTCTGGCGCACGCAGCGGCTGATCAGCCGGCGCTCGGGCGCTGGCCACAGGCGGGCGCGGTCATACAGGTGGGTGAGCTCGTGGAGAACGGTAGCCAGCAGCTCCTGGCGCACCGTGCCATGCGGCCGGCCGGTCTGCGCGGTGGCAGCGCTGCCATCGGTGAGGCCCGGCAGCAGGTGCCGGTTGAGCTCCAGGCTCGATACCAGCGACGCCTGGCCATAGGCGTCTTCGGGCATGCGGGTGGTCCAGGAGACGTCGACGCGGCGGTCCAGCTCAGCCTTCAAGCGTGGCGGCAGGGCCTGCAGGGCTTCGTCGAGCAATGCCTGGCTGGCCCGCTGCTGTTGCGGGTCGAGGCCGTCTGCCTGCAGGTGCAGTTGCAGGTCGGCCAGCGCAGGGGCGCCGAGCAGCGTCAGTACGCTGCCCAACAGCCAGGCAAGGGGTTTCACAGCGACAGGATGGCTTCGGCCAGCACCTGGTCGCTGGCGTCGCGTGCTTCGGGAACGCGCTGGCGCAGGGTATCGAAGGCAGCTTCCAGTTGCGCGCCACGGATATCGCCACGGCTGGCGACGAAGCTGGCGGCGTCGTCACGGGCCTCGCGCACGACCTTGGAGTCGCGGATCGAGGTGGTGGTGTCGGAGGTGAAGTCGATCGAGCGGCCAAAGGCACGCACGATGATATTGCTGGTGGCCACCAGGGTTTGTGCCTGGACCACGTCGGCCAGCAGCATCAGGCCGAGGGTGGCGGCAATCAGCGGTTTACGCATGGAGCATCTCCGGAAAATCGGTTGTGATCATTGGACGAGAATTGCCTGCGCCAGTTCAAGGTCGCTGGCATGAAGTTCGGGGGTGTGCTGGCGCAGTGCGTTCAGGGCGGCTTCCAGCTGTGCGCCACGCAGGGCGCCGTCGCTGGCGACGAAGGCGGCGGCATCGTCGTGGGCGGCCAGGATCAGCTTGCGATCGAACGGGGCGGTGGTCACCTTGCTGGTGGCGTAGCCCGCAATCACAAGGCTTTGAGTGGTCAGGTCGAAGGCCTGGGCGGCAGTCGACGCGCAGAGTGCGAGCAGCAGCGGTAGCAAATAACGCATGAGGTCTGGTTGGCTGTGAAATCAGGCGGCAAGGCTATCCCAATGCGCGGGTGGGGACCAGCGCAGGGTACCCGGCTTTTACACGTTGTTACGTGTACCGGGCCCTTGCGCGGTTCAGATGGCCAGGATCGCCTGGGCCAGTTGGGCGTCGGAAGCCTGCAGGGTCGGGGCCTGCTGGCGGATGTGGGCGAAGGCGCTTTCCAGTTTCACACCGCGGATGGCGCCCTGGCTGGCGACGAAGCTGGCGGCGTCGTCACGGGCGGCGCGCACGATCTTGTCATCGCGCAGCGATGAGGAGGCATCGGAGGTCGCGTTGGTGGAGGCGGCAACGCCACGCACCACGGTATCGGTGGTGACCACGAAGCTGGATGCGTGGGCAGTGGAGGCCAGGGCCAGCAGCATTGCGGCGCCAAGCAGGCGGGTACGGGACATGGTCGATCTCCTGAATATGGGCCCGGCTATTATGCAGCAGGTGGTGCAGTGGCGTCTGCTTCGCCGGCTCCTGCAGCGCAGCCATACGATTGTACTGGTGATATTTTGGTTTATAAAAACTGTACTGGTATTGGGTTCGAAGGCTCTGGCGCGGGCCTTTCAAACAAAAAACCCGTCAGCAGTCACCTGCGACGGGTTTTTGAATTCGGGGGTGCCGGCGTTGGCCGGCGGGCCCTGCATCAACGCCAGAAAGGCTTGCTCAGCTCTTCGTAACGTTGTGCTTCGCTGATACCGGCATCAGCCAGCAGGCGCGAGTCCAGGCGAGCCAGTTGGTGGCGGCTGGCGATGCGGCGTTGCCACAGCATCAGGTTGGCCAGCAGGCGCAGTGGCAGCGAACCCTGGGATTGTTGAGCGTTGTTTTCAAAAGCCAGATCGGAACTGAGTGTACGTTCCATGGTGTCATCCTTCCGCTTGTGGCGGCATTAGGTAGTGATTTAACTGATGCCAATGATCCTCCTGTGTCGTCCATAACAGTAGATACAGTTCACCTGCATTGTGATGGGCCAGTTAACTGTTTATGCAGACTGTTGCACTCGGATTGGACGCAACTGTACCGGTCCGCACTGAAATGGTGCAATTTAGGGTCAATGAGGGGATTTTGCGTAGGAAGGTACCGTCAAAACACCGGTACAGTAGAACAGTTTGTGTAATGGTTGGGCGGGGCAACTGTACAGCCGGTGCGCATTGCGCGCCACCGGCTGTACAGGGACGGCTTCAGCTGGCCAGCATGCGCCCGGTTTCTTCCAGGTTTTCATGCCACTGCAGGGCTTCGCGCAGGATGTGCGGGGTGTGCCCACCCTTTTCGCAGGCGCGGGTAAAGTAGTCGTTCAGTGCGTCGCGGTAGTCCGGGTGCACACAGTTGTCGATGATCACCCGGGCGCGCTCGCGCGGCGCCAGGCCACGCAGGTCGGCCAGGCCCTGCTCGGTGACGAGGATGTCCACGTCGTGCTCGGTGTGGTCCACATGGCTGACCATCGGTACCACGCTGGAGATCGCGCCGCCCTTGGCGATGGACTTGGTGACGAAGATGGCCAGGTGCGCGTTGCGCGCGAAGTCGCCCGAGCCACCGATGCCGTTCATCATGCGCGTGCCGCACACGTGGGTGGAGTTGACGTTGCCGTACAGGTCGAACTCCAGTGCGGTGTTGATGCCGATGATGCCCAGGCGCCGTACCACTTCAGGGTGGTTGGAGATTTCCTGCGGACGCAGCACCAGCTTGTCCTTGTAGCGCTCCAGGTTGCCGAACACGTCGGCGTTGCGACGGGTCGACAGGGTGATGGAACTGCCCGAGGCAAAGCTCAGCTTGCCGGCGTCGATCAGATCGAAGGTCGAGTCCTGCAGCACTTCGGAGTACATGGTCAGGTCTTCGAACGGCGAGTCGATCAGACCGCACATCACCGCGTTGGCGATGCTGCCGATGCCGGCCTGCAGTGGGCCGAGCTTGTTGGTCATGCGCCCGGCGTCGACTTCCTGCTTGAGGAAGTTGATCAGGTGGTTGGCGATACCCTGGGTTTCGTCGTCCGGCGGCAATACGGTGGACGGCGAGTCCGCCTGCTCGGTGATGACGATGCCGACGATCTTGGCCGGGTCGATCGGGATCGCGGTGCTGCCGATGCGGTCATCGACTTTCACCAGCGGGATCGGCGTGCGGGTCGGCCGGTAGGTCGGGATATAGATGTCATGCAGGCCTTCGAGGTTGGCGTTGTGCGCCATGTTGATCTCGACGATGACCTGCTTGGCGAAAATGGCGAAGCTGGCCGAGTTGCCCACGGAGGTGGTCGGCACGATGTGGCCGTCTTCGGTGATCGCGACCGCTTCGATGACCGCGATGTCCGGCAGCTTGAGCTGCTGGTTGCGCAGTTGCTCGACGGTTTCCGACAGGTGCTGGTCGATGAACATCACCTTGCCGTCGTTGATGGCCTTGCGCAGGGTGCTGTCGACCTGGAACGGCATGCGACGGGCCAGCACACCGGCTTCGGTCAGCTGCTTGTCGAGGTCGTTGCCCAGGCTGGCGCCGGTCATCAGGCTGATTTTCAGCGGCGACAGCTTGGCTCGCTCGGCCAGTGCGTGGGGCACGGCCTTGGCTTCGCCGGCACGGGTGAAACCGCTCATGCCGACGGTCATGCCGTCCTCGATCAAACCTGCGGCATCGGCCGCACTCATTACCTTGCTGTGCAAAGAGGACAAGCGAATACGATCACGGTACATGGATTATTATCTCGGGCTACTAAAGCTAGATGCGCAGTCTATTGATTTCGCCTGTCGGCGTCCCGCGACCAAGGTCGAATGCGAAGGCCTGAAGTAGAGCCTTCTGTCGGCTGGGCGGGCATGAAAAAGCCCCAGCCGGTACCGCGCTGGGGCTATTTGTCACAGCCTTTTCAAGGGCTTATTCCACGGCTTTGACCATGTCTTCGATGACCTTCTTGGCATCGCCGAACACCATCATGGTCTTGTCCAGGTAGAACAGTTCGTTGTCCAGGCCGGCATAGCCGCTGGCCATGGAGCGCTTGTTGACGATGATGGTCTTGGCCTTGAAGGCTTCGAGGATCGGCATGCCGGCAATCGGCGACTTGGGATCGTTCTTGGCCGCCGGGTTGACCACGTCGTTGGCACCGAGCACCAGTACCACGTCGGCCTGGCCGAACTCGGAGTTGATGTCGTCCATCTCGAACACCTGGTCGTAGGGCACTTCGGCCTCGGCCAGCAGCACGTTCATGTGCCCGGGCATGCGCCCCGCCACCGGGTGGATCGCGTACTTCACGGTCACGCCGTTGTGGGTGAGCTTTTCGGTCAGTTCCTTGAGCGCATGCTGGGCACGGGCCACCGCCAGGCCGTAGCCGGGCACGATGATCACGGTGTCGGCGTTGCTCAGCAGGAAGGTGGCGTCGTCGGCCGAACCGGATTTCACCGGGCGCGCCTCCTTGGCACCGGCCGGGCCGGCCGCTTCTGCAGCGCCGCCGAAGCCGCCGAGGATCACGTTGAAGAACGAACGGTTCATCGCCTTGCACATGATGTACGAGAGGATCGCGCCGCTCGAACCCACCAGCGAACCGGCAATGATCAGCATCGAGTTGTTCAGCGAGAAGCCGATGCCCGCCGCTGCCCAGCCCGAATAGCTGTTGAGCATCGAGACCACCACCGGCATGTCGGCGCCGCCGATCGGGATGATGATCAGCACACCCATCACGAAGGCCAGGGCCAGCATCAGGGCGAAGGCGGTCAGGTTGCCGGTGAAGGTGAAGATCAGGCCCAGGGCGATGGTGGCCAGGCCCAGCACCAGGTTGAGCTTGTGCTGGCCGCTGAACTGTACCGGCGCGCCCTGGAACAGGCGGAACTTGTACTTGCCCGACAGCTTGCCGAAGGCGATGACCGAACCCGAAAAGGTGATCGCACCAATGGCGGCGCCAAGGAACAGCTCCAGGCGGTTGCCGACCGGAATCGGGTCGCTGATGCTGGCCACGATGCCCAGCGACTGTGGTTCGACCACGGCAGCGATGGCGATGAACACGGCCGCCAGGCCGATCATGCTGTGCATGAAGGCGACCAGTTCCGGCATCTTGGTCATTTCGACGCGTTTGGCCATGATCGAGCCGGCAGTGCCGCCCACCAGCAGGCCGACGATCACGTAGCCGATGCCGTCGGTGGCCAGCTGCGCGCCCAGTTTGTAGATCAGGCCGACGGTGGTGATCACCGCCAGGGCCATGCCGAGCATGCCGAACAGGTTGCCGCGCCGCGAGGTGGTCGGGTGCGACAGGCCCTTGAGCGCCTGGATGAAGCACACCGAGGCGACAAGGTAGAGCAGGGTTACCAGGTTCATGCTCATGTTTACTTCTTCCCCTCAGCCTTCGCGGCCTTTTTCTTGAACATCTCCAGCATGCGCCGGGTGACGAGGAAACCGCCGAACACGTTGACCGCTGCCAGGGCCACCGCGAGGGTGCCCATGGTCTTGCCGAGCGGGGTCACGGTCAGCGCGGCGGCCAGCATGGCGCCGACGATGACGATGGCGGAGATGGCGTTGGTGACCGCCATCAGCGGGGTGTGCAGCGCCGGGGTCACGTTCCATACCACGTGGTAGCCCACATAGATGGCCAGCACGAAGATGATCAGGTTGTAGACGCCGTGAGAGATCAGCATGTCTTCCATTGTCTGGCTCCTTATCCGTTCTTGCGGATGACCTGGCCGTCGCGGCACATCAGGCACGCGGCGACGATGTCGTCTTCGAGGTTGATCGTGAGGGCGCCGTCCTTGTCGAACAGCAGTTTCATGAAGTCGAGCAGGTTGCGTGCATACAGGGCCGAGGCGTCCGCACCGACCTGGGCTGGCAGGTTGGTGGGGCCGACGATGGTCACGCCGTTCTCGATCACCACCTGGTCGGCCACGGTCAGCGGGCAGTTGCCGCCCTGTGCGGCGGCGAGGTCGATGACCACCGAGCCCGGCTTCATCTGCGCCACGGTTTCGGCGCTGAGCAGGGTCGGTGCCTTGCGCCCGGGGATCAGCGCGGTGGTGATGACGATGTCGGCCTGTCTGGCGCGTTCGTGCACGGCCTGGGCCTGACGCTGCATCCAGCTGGCGGGCATGGGCCGCGCGTAGCCGCCGACGCCTTCGGCGCACTCGCGTTCCTCATCGGTTTCATACGGCACGTCGATGAACTTGGCGCCGAGCGATTCGATCTGCTCCTTTACCGCCGGGCGCACGTCCGAGGCCTCGATCACCGCACCCAGGCGCTTGGCCGTGGCGATGGCCTGCAGGCCGGCCACACCGGCGCCCAGGATGAGCACGCGGGCAGCCTTAACGGTGCCTGCGGCAGTCATCAGCATCGGCATGAAGCGTGGGTAGTGATGCGCGGCCAGCAGCACGGCCTTGTAGCCGGCGATGTTGGCCTGCGATGACAGCACGTCGAGGCTCTGCGCGCGGGAGGTGCGCGGCGCGGCTTCGAGAGCGAAGGCGGTGATCCCGCGTTCGGCCATCCTGGCAATCACGTCATTGTTGAACGGGTTGAGCATGCCCACCAGAACGGTGCCGCTGTTGATCTGGCCCAGTTCGCTTTCGTTGGGCGCCACAACCTTGAGTACAAGCTGTGCGCCAAACGCATCGGCAGCGCTGCCGATGGTCGCGCCTGCTGCTTCATAGGCACTGTCGGGCACGCTGGCATTGACGCCCGCGCCACGTTGCACAGTGACCTGATGACCCTGGCCGATCAGTTTCTTGATGGTTTCGGGGGTGGCAGCGACACGTGTCTCGCCCGTCTGCGTTTCGAGAGGAACACCAATGTGCACGTCAATTTCTCCTGCGTGATCTTTTGTTGGTAAACCAGCGCACTGCGGATGGTGCGTCTGGGGCGGCCGATCAGCACGATCCCGCCCTGAATCCGGGCGGGGCGCGGCATTTTGCAGGCGATCCTGAATCGCTTCAACCGGTTCTGAAGGGTGACGAACGATAAACTACAAGTCACCCTGTGACCGAATGTCGCACTAAACGGCCTGAAGCCCGCGAACCGTGGGCTTCAGGGACATTACGCAAAATTTGAAATTTTTTCAGACAAATTTCGCGAAAGCGCATTTGTGCACAGGCTTTATGTCGCGAAGGCCCCGTAAACAGCAGGGTTAAGGGGTGTTTTGGCGTGCACCGGAACAGTCTGCTCATTTGCGACATTTTCGTATATCTGTAGGGCTCGATATTTGCTGACTACGGGGTCAACAAACCGCTCTGATCCTTGTGCTGCGCGGCATAGCGCTGGGCCTCGGCTACCAGCCAGTCGCGAAAAGCACGCAGCGAGGCGGATTCCACCTTGCGCTCCGGGATCATCAGGTAATACGCCTTGATGCTCGACAGCGCATGCGGGTTGGCAATCACCAGCCTGCCCTCCCCCAGTTCATGCTGGATGAGAAAGGGCGGGATCAACGCCACGCCCATCTCGTGCATGGCGGCCTGGGCCAACATCGAGAATAGCTCATAGCGCGGGCCGGTCATGTCGCGGGCCACGTTCATTTCCAGGCTGTTGAACCACTGGCGCCAGGCATAGGGTCGGGTGGTCTGCTGCAGCAGCGGCAGTTGCGCGAGGTCCTCGGCGCTAAGGCTAGCCTGCCCTGCCAGCAAGGCCGGGCTGCACACCGGCACGGGGTTCTCGCCCATCAGGCGGTGGGACTGGGTACCCGACCAGTCGGCGTCGCCAAAATAGATGGCGGCGTCGAAGTGGGTGTCGGCGAAAAGGAACGGACGGGTGCGGTTGGTCAGGTTGACGGTGACTTCGGGGTGCAGGCGCTGAAAGTCCTTCAGTCGCGGCAGCAGCCATTGCGTGCCGAAGGTCGGTACCAGGGCCAGTTCGATCACGTTGGCGCCCTGCTGGCCCATCACCGACAGGGTATCGCGCTCCACCGCGTCCAGCTGGGTGGCGACGCGGCGGCTATAGGACAGGCCGGCTTCGGTGAGCTTCACGCCACGGCGCGAGCGTCGAAACAGCTCCACATTCAGAAACTCCTCCAGCCCGCCCACCTGTCGGCACACCGCGCCCTGGGTCAGGGAGAGCTCCTGGGCCGCCTTGGTAAAGCTTTCGTGGCGGGCTGCAGCCTCGAAGCACACCAGGGCCGTGGTGCTGGGGATCTTGCGCCGCATATACGTCAACCTCACTAATCAGTCGTAAAAATGGCCGTTGGTGCCGTTACGAAGTGAGAAATTATCACAAGACTATGCGCAATCCTCGTTTGTCGCCACGCCCGTTACGGCCTAGGATCAACCCACGACAAAACGTTTCCGAGGATTCGCACATGGCTGGCAAGGCAAGCTTCAACTGGATCGACCCGCTGCTGCTCGATCAGCAGCTCACCGAAGAAGAGCGCATGGTGCGTGACAGCGCGTTCCACTTCGCCCAGGACAAGCTCGCCCCGCGTGTGCTCGAAGCCTTCCGCCATGAGCAGACCGACCCGGCGATCTTCCGTGAAATGGGCGAGGTTGGCCTGCTGGGTGCGACCATCCCCGAGCAGTACGGCGGCAGCGGCCTCAACTATGTGTGCTACGGCCTGATTGCCCGTGAAGTGGAGCGTATCGACTCCGGCTATCGCTCGATGATGAGTGTGCAGTCTTCGCTGGTGATGGTGCCGATCAACGAATTCGGTACCGAGGCGCAGAAGCAGAAGTACCTGCCGAAGCTGGCCAGCGGCGAGTGGATCGGCTGCTTCGGCCTCACCGAGCCCAACCATGGCTCCGACCCGGGCTCGATGATCACCCGCGCCAGGAGCGTCGACGGTGGCTATCGCCTGAGCGGCAGCAAGATGTGGATCACCAACAGCCCGATCGCTGACGTGTTCGTGGTGTGGGCCAAGGACGATGCGGGCGACATTCGTGGCTTCGTGCTGGAGAAAGGCTGGGAAGGCCTGAGTGCCCCGGCGATTCACGGCAAGGTCGGCCTGCGTGCCTCGATCACCGGCGAGATCGTGATGGACAACGTGTTCGTGCCTGAAGAAAACATCTTCCCGGATGTACGTGGCCTGAAGGGCCCGTTCACCTGTCTCAACTCGGCGCGCTATGGCATCTCCTGGGGCGCCCTGGGTGCAGCGGAAGCTTGCTGGCACACCGCGCGCCAATACACCCTGGACCGTCAGCAGTTCGGCCGCCCATTGGCCGCCAACCAGCTGATCCAGAAGAAGCTGGCCGACATGCAGACCGAGATCACCCTGGCCCTGCAAGGTTGCCTGCGCCTGGGCCGCATGAAGGATGAAGGCACTGCTGCGGTCGAGATCACCTCGATCATGAAGCGCAACTCCTGCGGCAAGGCGCTGGACATCGCCCGCCTGGCCCGCGACATGCTGGGCGGCAATGGTATCTCCGACGAGTTCGGCGTGGCCCGCCACCTGGTCAACCTCGAGGTGGTCAACACCTATGAAGGTACCCATGACGTGCACGCACTGATTCTGGGGCGTGCGCAAACCGGTCTGCAGGCTTTCTATTAATAAGGAGCCAGCCCATGGGCGCGCTATCTCATCTGCGGGTGCTGGATCTGTCGCGAGTGCTGGCCGGACCGTGGTCCGGACAGATCCTCGCGGACCTGGGGGCCGAGGTGATCAAGGTCGAGCGTCCCGGGGCGGGCGACGACACGCGCGCCTGGGGCCCGCCGTTTCTCAAGGACGCCTATGGCGAGAACACCAGTGAGGCGGCCTACTACCTTTCGGCCAACCGCAACAAGCAGTCGGTCACCATCGACTTCACCCAGCCCGAAGGCCAGCAACTGGTACGCGAGCTGGCGGCCAAGTCCGACATCCTGATCGAGAACTTCAAGGTTGGCGGGCTGGCGGCCTACGGGCTGGACTACGAAAGCCTGCGGGCGATCAACCCGCGGCTTATCTATTGCTCGATCACCGGCTTCGGCCAGACCGGACCCTACGCCAAGCGCGCTGGTTATGACTTCATGATCCAGGGCCTGGGTGGCCTGATGAGCCTTACCGGCCGCCCGGAGGGTGAGGACGGTGCGGGGCCGGTGAAGGTCGGGGTGGCGTTGACCGATATTCTCACCGGGCTGTATTCGACGGTGGCGATATTGGCCGCCCTCGCCCACCGGGATCACGATGGCGGCGGGCAACACATCGACATGGCGTTGCTGGATGTGCAGGTGGCTTGCCTGGCCAACCAGGCGATGAACTACCTGACCACGGGTGTTGCGCCGCGTCGCCTGGGTAATGCGCACCCGAACATCGTGCCTTACCAGGATTTTCCTACCGCCGATGGCGACTTCATCCTGACCGTGGGTAACGACGGGCAGTTTCGCAAGTTCGCCGAGGTGGCCGGCCAGCCGCAGTGGGCGGATGACCCGCGGTTTGCCACTAATAAACTGCGTGTTGCCAACCGCGCCGAGCTGATCCCGCTGATTCGCCAGGCCACGGTGTTCAAGACTACCGCCGAGTGGGTCAGCCAGCTGGAGCAGGCGGGTGTACCGTGCGGGCCGATCAACGACCTGGCGCAGATGTTCCAGGACCCTCAGGTGCAGGCGCGTGGCCTGGCCATAGAGATTCCTCACCCGTTGGCCGGCAGCGTGCCGCAGGTAGCCAGCCCTATTCGTTTGTCCGAGACGCCGGTGGAGTACCGCAATGCACCGCCGCTGCTGGGGGAGCATACCGAACAGGTGCTGATGCAGGTGCTGGGGCTGAAGGGTGACGAGGTGCAACGCCTGCGTGGCGCTGGCGTGCTGTAGGCGCCCTCTCCTATCTATATAGAGGGTGGCGAGGGCTGATTTGATAAAGTTTCAAATTAGCCCTTGACGCACGATTTAATCTCTCTATAATTCGCCCCACTTCCGGCGCAGTCGGAACGAAAAACTCCTTGAATATCAACGAGTTGGACGTTTCAGGTCAGGCTGGAGGTGCTTCGATCGAAAGATCGGCAGCGGTGAAAAAGGTGGTTGACAGCAGGTTGTAACGCTGTAGAATTCGCCTCCCGCTACGAGAGATCGAAGCGAGTCAAGTGTTTGAAGTGAAA